>CALFXX010000154.1 GCA_937952975.1 uncultured Alcaligenaceae bacterium | reverse complement strand
ACGACGCTCTTCCGATCTCGTATCGATGATCCCAAAAGTACGGCGGCCGTTGGCGCCATGATTTGTTTGTTGGCAAGCAGTATTCGTTTAGATAATTTCCCTTTTCGTTCTGCGGCGTTTAAACCCTACTCAACCTTGCGGTTCATGGGAATGCTCGATAAAAATAATGCGATTCAAGACGCAGCTGTGTATTACCGCGATATTGATTTAGATAACGAAGACTATGAGCTTCCAGATACGACATTTGAAGTGCGTAGCGTCATACGCTTGGGCTTTAGGCAGTTAGAGACTGACCGTTGGCCTGCCTCGCCTCTTTACACCCTCAGCATTGAAGACGAGAGCCTTCGCGAAAGACTAGCGGCCAAGGGCGAGGTGTTGAATGTGTCACTTCAATTAGATAAGACGAGGGAGTCAGGTCCTGAGAGCTTTAAGCTTGGCGTCGGGCCCAAGAGCAAGCTTAAATTTAGACTGAATACGATGGTGGACAGTGGCCTCGGTGTTTCACACTATTGGCTTGATAGCGGCAGCGTAAGGTAGATAGCATGACAAATCAGCTCTCAGAGAAATTAATACAAGGCTGGTCGACGATTCACCAAGAGTCGGGTCAGGCCATTGACTGGATCGAACGCGTACGAGGCAATGCTCGCAGCGTGGATAGCGAGGCTGATGCCCTTATTCTGTGGCTGAGAAGGTATCGCAACGAAGCCAAGAGTTTAGGGGCAGCGGCTGGATTGCCGTCAACAGTTGGATTTTTTGGCTTATCTCAAGCAGGCAAGTCATATTTGATTTCAGCACTCGCCGCCGGTGGTGACGGTAAGCTAGAAACGGTTGTTGATGGTAAACGCCTAGATTTTATCAATCACATTAATCCGCCGGGTGGGGGTAAAGAAGCCACCGGCTTGGTAACGCGCTTTAGTTTTCGCGCAAAGCAAGGGCCAGCGGGATTTCCACTTGAGCTCAAACTTTTTGAAGAAATTGAATTAGTCAAAATCCTGAGTAACTCATTTTTTTTAGATTTTAATTTTGAAAAAATCGAGAATCCGATTGATGCAATCAAGGCAAGGCAAACGCTAAATGAACTTGAAGTTCGAAAACGCGCGACCCGCGTGATCGGTGTCACCGAAGACGATATGGTTTCACTTTGGGATTATTTGAGAGATAACTTTGGTAACTCAATTGGCCCATTAACTGGAGAGTATTTGCCGCGTGCTGTTGGACTTGCACCGTTTTTAACAATAGAAGATCGAGCACAACTGTTTGGATGTTTGTGGGGTCAAACTGCGGCGTTGACTCAGGCCTTTTTGCTACTTGCCCAAACGCTTGCAGCGCTCGGTAACCCGAGCCGTGTATTTGCTCCGATTGAAGCGCTAGTTCGCACTAACGAACTAGGCGTATTGTCGCAAGCCGATAGCATCATGAATGTTGATATGTTGCAGAGGCTTAGTCGTCCACAAGATTTACCGATTACGATATTACCGGTGATAGACGGACAAGCGGCAGGACAGCAAACTGTGACGATGGCCCAACTGGCCGCACTCACTACTGAGCTAATTTTCCCTTTGATTAATGAACCAAACCAAAAGATTTTCGAAGAGGTAGACCTGCTTGATTTTCCAGGATATCGCGGGCGACTAAAGCTTGACTCACTCGTTGATATCAGCGGAGCGCAATCTACAGATCAAGTTGGCAATCCTATTGCGCAGTTGCTGCTGCGCGGCAAAGTAGCTTATCTTTTCGAACGTTATACCGAAACTCAAGAGATGAATGTGCTTGTCGTTTGTACGGCTTCGCACAAGCAATCAGATGTGACGGAAGTAGGGCCGGTACTGTCTAAATGGATTGATAAGACACAGGGAAAAACCGCTGAAGAACGCGCCAAGCGCGACCCAGGTCTTGTCTGGGCTGTCACCATGTTTGATATCAAAATCAACGACTCATTGACTAAAGATGAGGATATGTTGCACACGGTTTGGAATAACCTGGTGCAGATGACGATGCTTGAACGATTTGGCAGCTATCTGTGGATGAAAGATTGGTCAAAAGGCACTGAGTTCAAAAATACATTTTTAGTTCGTAAGCCACGCAGTCCAGTATCTTTCTTGGATGTCTCTGACGGTCAAGAGAAATCGGTCACTAACTCAGTTGCTAATCAGTTGAAGTTGATGGAACAGACCTTTATTAAGGCTCCATTGATTGCGACTCACGTTTCAGACCCTCAGAACGCTTGGCGAGCGATGTTGACTCTCAACGATGGCGGCATCGAGCGTCTCAGTCAGTATCTTGCGAGAGTTTCAACCCGCGAGGTCAAACTTGAGCGAATCAAGGAACAAATGGAAGTTGTACTTCATGACTTGCTTGAAAATCGTTTAGGGCGCTGGTTTCATCAAGATGGAATGGGGGAGGTCGAGGCGAAGAAAAAGATTCAGCGTCAGGTCGGCGAAGAACTGAAGAAGCGTATTCATTTACTCGCAGATGTTCAACACAAGTTGCAGCTCCCTGACACTCTTTTACAAAGCCTCTATTTTGGCTCGAGTATCGATGCACCTGAAGATGATATAAGTGCAGACGATTCGCGACCTTCTGCCGTCAATCTCGAGGACAGTGTCTTTGGTGAAGATCTGGACTTTTTTGGCGACTCGCCAGCTAAAGTCACAACCCAAGCTGAAAAGTCCGAGCCTTTGGGTAGTGACGCGCGTTTTGCGAAACTGGTATTGAGCGCTTGGATTGAACACTTGCGTAGTCTGCCCAGCGACGAGCAATTGATGAGCCATCTTGGTTTACAAAAACATATTGCCGAAATGATGTGTGACGAGATGGTAACGGGTGGTGCCCGTGTTGATCTTCAAAAGCAATTGTTTGATGTCGTTAGTCGAACAGAGCAGGTAGGTACGAAGCGCGAAAAATTAGTAGGTCGCCAAGTTTTTGCCGCCAAAATGGTCCTTTCTAACTTTATTACCTGGCTTGGGTATATCAATATCCCCGTTGAAAAACGGCCGGATAGTATATTTAATAAAGGACACAAGATTTTCGAGCAACCGAATCGCGTTGCGCACGGTCAATTACCAACGCTTGGTGACAAGCCAATCGATCATACAAAAATATATATGGCTGATTGGCTAGTGGGTTTCTTGCAGTTGATTTTAGAGAATGCTGGGCATGATGGCGGCCGCGAAATTAAACCCGAGCAAAATGCAGAACTGGGGGCTTTGATTGCAAACCTTAAGTCCGCACAAATGGTGTCTGCATGAAAAAAATATTGCCTGAACTCAAACCTGCTCAAAATAATCTTCCAGGCTTTGGGTTACTCACATTGCAAGGTTGGGAGGCAAATGGCCTCGAATTTGGTGCGAGCTTTGAGATTTGTGTTCAGCGAAACCAAGATAGTCGGTTTTTAGGTGAGGGCGGTGAATGGCCGGCCACGCAGACCTGGCATCAAGTTGACGTCGCAGATGTTGCGGGTGAATTTGCGTCACTGACTCTCGGACCAAATATCGTTAACTCATTGTTAGCGAACCCGCAGATGACCTATCTTGTGCAGGTGCGACTCGGTCTAGAACTTGGACGAGGCGTGATGCGTATTCGAGACGGAGTCCTGTCTTCGCACGCGGCAGGTCAAACCGGCGAGGCTGTGGCATATGTATCAGGTAAGGTTTTCGTACCGCAACAGGCAGTGCCTCAACCAACTGTTGTAGCCGAACCTCCAATTGTGGTCGAGCCTCCAGTTGTGGTCGAACCGCCGGTTGTGGTCGAACCGCCGGTTGTGGAAGCGCCTTTACAACCTCAGCCCATTGAGCCAACGGAAGAAAAGCCTGAGCAACCGGTGTTGGTAAGCCCTCCAGATGCTGCGCCAACTAAACAATCGAATACAAAGTTGCTTTTCATCCTTGGTTTAATCGCGCTGCTGCTGGCGCTAATCCTTGCTTACTTTGGGTGGACTTGGTACCAAAATAGAACGCTTGTAGCTCAGGTGTCAACGCCCGCGCCAGCACCAACTCCGCCCGTCCCGGCGCCACCCGTTCCGACCCCGCCAGAACCCGTTCCACCGCCTGCCGCACCTGTTGCGACTCCACCAGCACCCGTTCCTGCGCCGCCAGAGCCTGCTCCACCGCCTGCCGCACCGATTCCGACTCCGCCTGCACCCTGCACAGCCGAGAGTTTATCTGCCACAAAGGACGATCTTCAGTTTATTCAAAGCTGTTTAAAAACCAACCCTACAACCGATCAAGTCTTAGCAGTTGTAGCCGCCGCAAAGTTAACTAAGCGGTGTGACGTTGCACAACGATTATATGTATTCAAAAGTAACGGTGGGGACACCAAGGTCGCGTTGGCTTACGCTCGTGAATATGACCCTGCAACCTTCGTAGCGGGTTGCGTCATGGCCGCAGACAAAGACACTGCCCTTTATTGGTATGACTTTGTCTTATCAAAAGATCCTGCCAACCAAGAGGCAAAGGATCGGATTAAAGTGCTAAGGAATTAAGTGATGCGTACCACCCCCTATGCCATTTGCGTTATTGCCCTTTGTGGTGTGTTGACTAATCCAGTTGCGCGAGCAGCCGAGACCCCTTTAATTCAAAATGGGAAGAAAACGCTTGCTCAACGCGTGTTAACAACGCCGTCTTGTAAGTTAATGGTGAAACCTGGCGACCAAACTGGGGCAGCACAAGAGGCGTTTACGCGTTATTACGTTTACGAGCGCAAACAGGTTGCGGGTGTTGACTGGCTGGAGGTTGGACCATCCAGCAAACGAACGAAAGACCATATGGGTTGGTTAAACGCGAAATGTGCAATTGACTGGAACATGCAGATGTCACTGGCGTTTACAAATCCCGCCGGTCGCGATCTGTCACTGCTCTTCAAAGAAAAACAAACGATCGAGCAAATTTTAGACTCATCCGATCCAGAAAAAATCTATCGACCGATTCAAGATCGTCTTAAGCAAAACAACGGCAACGATCCAAGCGTACTAGCTGTTGAACCCGAGCTCTATGTTGACTTTAAAAAGAACTTCTATTTGTTACCAATTCTGGACTCGGCTCAGGTAATGTCTGATGCGGGCATGAACGTTCGCCTACTTCAGGTCGCCTCGATTACTAAAAACGACCCTGTTGCTGCTGCGCCAGTCGCCCCAGTTCCTAATTCTATTAAGGCCTTTAACGCTGGGGTCGTGTTTGTATTGGATTCGACTCTTTCGATGGACCCGTACATTGAGCGCACGCGCGAAGCGGTAAAAAATATATACAACCGTATGGAGAAAGAGAACCTAGGGGACCAGGTCAAATTCGGTTTGATCTCCTTTCGCTCAAGCATCAAAGCCGTTCCGGGCCTAGAGTATGTCTCTAAGATGTATGTCGACCCAACTCAGGTTAAAGACGGTGCGGATTTTTTAGCAAAGATCAAAGATTTAAAAGCCACTAAAGTATCCAGTGCAAAATTTGATGAAGACCCTTACTCAGGCCTCAAAGATGCGCTGACTAACATCAATTGGAACGAGTTTGGGGCACGTTACATTGTGCTGGTGAGTGATGCTGGCGCAATCGACAATGGTGATCCTTTATCGTCAACAGGTTTAGATGCACGGGCGTTGCGTGAAATAGCAAAAGAGAAAGGTGTCGCGATTTATGTGCTTCATCTTAAGACGCCCGAGGGGATCAAGAATCATGCGTCTGCACAACGCCAATACCAGACATTATCGTTCAATGATGTCACGAATAGTCCCCTGTATTACCCCGTGAACGCAGGCTCTGTGACCGTTTTTGGGCAAGTCGTTGAGAGTCTCGGGCAGTCGCTCGTTACGCAAATCAAATTAGCATCTACGGGTGACATGGTGCCTGGTAGTGCATTGACCGCTGCGGCAAATGCACCAACCACAAAGCTCGAAACTTCTGATGCAATTGCACGCGATGCTGTGCTAATCGGAAAAGCCATGCAGTTAGCCTTTCGCGGTCAAAAAGAAAATGCTCAAGTCCCCCCTGTGATCAAGGCTTGGATCAGTGATAGAGATCTGATTAAACAAAACTTGCCAGCCACCGAGGTGCGGGTATTGTTGACGAAAGCGCAACTAAGTGATTTAAGCAAGCAGGTTCAAGAGATTGCCGATGCTGCAAATGCCTCGATGGTTTCGCCCACAGAGATGTTCGAACGTCTACGCGCAGTTGCGGCAAATATGGGTCGCGATCCATCTCGCCTAAGTGGAGCGAGTTCGCAAACGCTTGGCAAGGCCTTACTCGACGAATATCTTGAAGGCTTGCCTTATAAAAGCGACGTGCTGAATCTTGATGAGGAGATGTGGAAAAGCATGTCAGTCACTGCTCAAAGCCAATTGATTATGCGCTTGAACGTCAAACTTAAGCAGTACCAAATATACAACGCCGACGTTGACGCCTGGCAATCGCTTGCCAAAAATAGTGATCCAAGTGAAAGCGTTTATCCCATACCGCTAGAGTCTTTGCCCTAAGGTGAGCGATAACTTATTGTCGGTTCGTGGCATGGAGATCTCTCGCGGACGAGTAGGCGAAGCCTATCGGGTTTGCATGCCAAAGTTAGAGTTATCGGCTGGAGAGGTTGCTGCAATTGTTGGGCCAAGCGGTTGCGGTAAAAGCACTTTGCTCGAATCTCTTGGACTCATACTACAACCCGATCAGATCCAAGAGTTTCGTTTGCAAGACCTCGATCTAACCAGCAATAAATCAATGTCTTTGCAGCATCGCGAAAAATATTGGGCAAGTGTGAGGCAGCGCTGTATGGGTTTTGTGCCACAGACTGGCGGTTTATTGCCCTTCTTATCGGTAAAGCAAAACATCGAATTGTCTACGAGAGTGTCGGGAACAGCTCTGACGACAGCGGTGCAAAAAACAGTGATTGATCGTCTAAACATTGGCTCGCTACTTAAGCGGTTACCAAAAGAGTTGTCAATTGGAGAACGGCAGCGCGTGTCTTTCGCGCGATCGATTGCACATCAACCGATGTTGTTACTCGCTGACGAACCGACCGCTGCATTGGATCCGGTGTTAGCAAAGGAGTTATTTTCGTTAATCGTTGACATCAGCCGCGCGCTGAAGATTTCAGCGTTAATCGTGACGCACGAATGGTCGATCGTGGCCGACCTGGGCATTCGGCAAATCACCGCACAGATACAGGCCGATAGACGGACCATTTTCAGTGATTAACGCCAACGCCTCCCCTCGGCTGCGTATTTTGCTCGATCTATCGTTTCGTGATCTATGGCACGATCGCATGGTGTCACTTTGCCTAATCGCCTCTGTCATCGCTGTCGTAGCCCCCTTGCTGCTATTGTTCGGCCTTAAGTTTGGCATTGTCAGCCAAATGAGACAGGACCTGATGGCAGACCCACGCAATAAAGAGATCAAAATGATTGCGAGTGCAAGCCTTGATCGTGCTTGGTTTGCAAGGGTGGGGTCGATGCCCGAGGTGGGCTTTGTCTTACCATTAACAAGAAGCCTCAATGCGCTTGCAGATTTGTATAAAGATAGCAGTCGTTTCATTGAAAATGTTGAGCTCATTCCAACAGCCAAGAACGATCCTCTACTTGGTCAAACGCGTGAACTTCAATCCACCGCTGGGGTGATCTTAAGCGCCAGCGCGGCACGGCAACTTGAGGTGAGGGCAGGTGACGCAATTATGTTGAGGGTTGTAAGAACCTTTAACAACAAAACAGAACGCGCTCAAATGCGCGTCAAAGTCGAACAGGTGCTAGCCCCTGAGTCTTTTAGCCGACCAGCTGCGTTGCTAGATCTAACATTGCTTATTGCGCTTGAAGATTTTCGTGACGGTTTTAAGGTGCCACTTTTACAAGTCGCCAACGGGGAAGAGCCGCGCGAACGTGAGCGCTTTGCTCGCGCTAGAATTTATGCGCATCAAATTGAAAGCGTCGAAGCCTTAGCTAATAAGCTAACCGATGAGGGAATACAGAACTCGAGTCGCCTAGCGGAAATAAAGACGGTTCAGTCGATAGATCAAGTGCTTGGCATGGTGTTCAGCGTTATTGCATGGACAGCGGTATTAGGATGCGCGGCGTCAATGATGGGCGGCCTGATGGCGAACATTGATCGCAAACGTAAAGATTTGGCATTGCTTCGACTATTTGGATTCGGCAGAAATATACTGCCGCTATACGTGATGAATCAGGCGTTGGTTTTGACGCTTTTAGGATTCGCTTTCGGTTGCTGTATTTACGCGCTGGGCAGCTATCTGTTTAATCAACTGCTTGGATCCTTTATGGCGGCTGATCGCTTTGTGTGTCGCCTAGAGCCTATCCACTTTCTGCTTGCCCTTGGTTGTGCAATGCTGATAGCTGCTATCGTCTCTGGGATAGGCGGGAGGACAGTCATGCAGATAGAACCCGCGGAGAGCTTGCGTGATGTTTAAATTTTTTAGACTATTTTTTTTCGTTTTACTTTTTAGTCCTAGCCTGGCTCTGCTTGCGGCGGACGTCGATCCTAAGTTCTACGATCCAAAGCCAGCCACAGATACAAAAAACGAACTGCATTTACCCATGCCATGTGGGATCAAGATGGTTTTTCGAAAAGTGCTGATCCCAGCCGCGAAACCTTATGACGATAAGCGGGTCACGTTAGGGGCAGATACCGAAAAGTTTTTGACGATTGAAAGTCCTCAACCTGTGGATATCGCAGGGAGCTTTACCTCGACCGATAAAGCTGATGGGCGCTATTACTGGATCGCAAAATACGAAGCTACTGTGTTGCAGTATCAAAGTTTGATGGATGAAAATTGTCCTTCACCTAAAAATCAATTGTTACTACCTAAGGTTTCACTCTCTTGGTTTGATGCGCTAAATTTCAGCGATAAATATAATTTATGGCTTCGAAAAAATGCGCCATCATCCTTGCCGGTTGAAGACACGCAACTTGATAAAGACAAGAAACCGTTACCTTTTTCTACAGGAACTGGTTTTCTAAGATTACCAACTGAGGCTGAATGGGAGTTTGCGGCGCGGGGAGGCAATTTAATGGCCTCGATATTTTCACAGCCCTTGTTTCCGATGGAAGGTTCTTTGAATGACTACGTTGCCTATGCTGGCACTCAATCGTCAGCAGGGACGCTCTCTTTAGTCGGTCGCAGAAAGCCAAATCCACTGGGTTTGTACGACATTCTTGGAAATGCCGATGAAATGACCATGGATAGTTTTCGTCTGCATAAACCGAAACGGCTGCATGGTCAGGCTGGCGGATTTGTTGCAAGAGGCGGAAGCATTCGTAGTACCGAAAGTGAAATTAGGTCTTCGATGCGTGAAGAGCGCCCTTTTTATATTGATGGCGGGCCAAACCTTCAAGCTGCTGGTGGCTTTAGATTGGTAGTGGTGGCGCCGTCGCTAACATCTGTGAAGCGCAGGGATGAAATCGAACAGAGTTGGCGGGCTACAGAGGATTCGTCCACCAACGTCGCAGGTGCAGTAGAAGCGTTGTCCTCGACGGCTGCGACAACTAATAATCAAGCCTTGATCCAGCAAATCGCTGATGTCAAGCGCGAGTTGCGTGCGCAATCTGATGAAGCCGAAAAACAGCGAAGTGTTGCAATTGGGTCTTCGTTGCAGCAAGGCACATTTTTATGTATGAGGCTGAATACCGATGGTCGAGCAATCAACTTAGCCAAGACAACTTTTGAAGAAGACTGCGCAAAAGCAGACGCGAGTAATGCTTCACTAGCGGCGAGTTGTACTAGGCGCAAAACTGTCATTGATGCAAGAGATCGGGCGCTTAGCCTCATCATGACGATGTATACAGACTCATTTGTCGAGTCTAAGGAGATTTACAAAGCTGAACTGGTTGCACCGCAAGTCGTTGTGAAGCGCCAGCAATATATTGCCAAGGCCTCAAGCAACCTTGAAACGTACCTTGATACCTACTGGAAGCATTTAAATAGTTTTTTTAAGGATGGGAAAATCAATCATTCTGATTGGTTAAAAGACTGCGTGGCAGTCACTAATTAAGGAGAATTAATATGGGAATCACCTTTTACACAAGATTACGTGCCGCACTTGTTACGTTAATTTGCGTTGTCTTTTTAGCCGGCTGTCAAAATATGGGGGGTGGAGGCAAAGTCGATCCACGGTTGACTACAGGTGATACCGCTAACTTCTTTGCTAGCTCTGGGGTTCAAGCATGCGCGGCCGGGGCGTTAGTGGGGGTTGCCGCATGTGCACTCAGTAACGCTGGCAATAAAGCGGCCTGTATGGCAATTGCTGCAGTTGCTGGTTGCGGCGCTGCTGCCGGTGCAGCCTATTATTTGGATGATCTGCGTGCGAAGTCAGCGAATAAAGAAGCGGCAACACGCAAAATGATCGATGACATCAATGGCGATAACAAGAAATTACAAGCCCGCATGCAGGTTGTAGATGCTGTAATGAAGGATAACGAAAACACGCTAAATTTGATCAAGCAACAACTCGCCTCCAAGCAAGGAAATGCGAAACAAATGCAGGCTAGCCTCGCGGACATCAAAGCAAACAAAGAATACCTAGAAAAAGAAATTGTAAATGTCAACAACAAGATCGGTGAGTACGAAAAAGCAGCCGCCCAAGTCGCTCCGACAAATTCAGGTAGAGAGAACGCCGATATCAACAAAAGCATCAAGGATTTGACGCAGACCAAAGAAACGCTTTTGCGTCGCGTAGCGCAGGCAAACAGTCAAGCCCCGTCACTTGAAGTACAGGTTGCGAAGGCTTCTTAATATTGATTTTTTACCTTTAGATGGAATTCGCATGAAGATAATGAATCGTCCTCGACTCATGATGATCGTGAGCTCGCTTGTTTTGCTGAGTGGCTGTGCAGTGGATAAGGCCGGCTGTGATCCTTCTGCCGTTCGGGATTCCGGCTTACTGACAAAGATGAATTGTCAGTTTTCTGGATCTTACGATGCAAGAGCTAAAGACTTGGATTCGGATTTGAATGCCAAGAAAGAGCTTAACGCGTCTTTAAAACAAGCTTTGGCAACACTCGAAAATTCAAGCGCTTTAGTGTCGCAAGATCTTGTGGCGCGACAAAATCAGCTCGCCGCTGTCAATCGCAGTGTTAGTGCATTGCTCGCGCAGGTCAATGCTGGCAAGGCACAATCAGCTGCGGTTAAACAACAAGCTGAGGTTGTGAGAGCTAGACTGGCTCAGTTGCAACGCACACCGCCGAACCAAGACAAGCAACTTGTGATGCAAGAAGCCCAATTAAAAAAGGACATTGAGAGACTGCAGGGATATCTTGACGCAAATTAACTGGACTGAGCTTTTTTGAACCGCATCACGCGCAGATACCTCGCGCCTCAAACCATTGAGGTTCTTAGGTCTGCGCACGCGGATTTTATTCACGCTGTTGGTAATAAAGTGCCACCGAGCGTGGCTGCCCTTTATGCTGTGCCCGAGGGCGCGTCGGATGGAGCGGTGCAGTGGATGACATCTTTGCAAGGCAACGCAGTTGCCTTGCACGATTTACCAAGCAGGCAGGTGGAAGCATTTGAGACGTTGTTGCGCCAGAAGCTAGACGCAATTTCGAGTCTCGCGAAAGCGCTGAGTTCTGAACCTGATCGTTACGCTAAAGAGATTGCTCTTTTAACGCAAGCATCGGCGGCCCCTGCAGCTGACGCAGTGTATTCGGTGAATGGACAACCGGTTTTGTTGTATTGGGGCAATGCACTGCCGGCCGACCCGAAGTTCAAAGTGCTCGTTCCACCTTCGTTCCCTGCAGTGCCTTCTACCCTTGAGGAACCCTCGATCCCTGTTGTTCCTGCGACCCCTGTGGCGCCTGTGGCCCCAGTGATAACGGCAGCACCGCCGGCGGCTTCATCTGGCCGACGTACTCGTTGGCTTTTGGCTTTATTCTTGTTGTTACTTATTGTTTTTTTACTTTGGTGGTTTTTTTGCCCAAAGGCACCACGTCAGCAATTGACAACCAACGTATCTAAACCATTGGCGCTGAGCACTGTCGAATCAAAACCTGTGGCGCCCGTTCCGGTTGTGCCTAAACCCCAACTCGTGCCGGTCAAACCGGCGCCTTCTCCGCCTGAGGTTGTGCCACCTAAAGTAACCGTACCTGTTAAGCCACCTTTGCCCAAAACGATTACTGTCGACAACGCTAAAGACGTTTGCCCGGAGGACCGCACGGCTGCTCTCGCACCCGAAATGATTGTTGTGTTTGATGCTTCAAATTCAATGCGGATGAATATCAGTGCCAACGACGCCGAACAAAAGTGGGTATTCAATGTACTTTTTGCAACGCCGGATTCCGCTTTTTCTAACTTGAGTTCAAATGATGTTCAAAGGCTTTCCCGAATAGCACAATTGACCTCTCGAACAGAGGCAGATAATGATTGGATGTACAAGATCCTCATTGCTGGTGCACTCAACCATTTAGGGCCGAGTGATCGTGAAAAACTTGCGCGCTTATTGCGCGAGCCCACTCGAATTACGACTGCAAAGCAAGCCACAACCAGCGTCATACAGCGCCTACCTAAAGACGTTGGTACTGGGTTGGTGGTGGTCGATCGATGCACAAATGGAGCGCGTAATCTAGGTCGCTTTGGTCCGACTCAGCGCGGTCAGATCCTTGGGCGCTTGAGCCAATTAACACCGCACGAAGGTACGCCTTTGGCCGATGGATTATTACAAGGCGGTCAATTAGCAGATGGCGTTACGCGGCAATCGACCATTCTTTTGGTGTCGGATGGGGAAGAAAGTTGTGGGGGAGACCCTTGTATGGTCGCTCGAAATCTGAAGCGTAATAAACCGCACCTCAAAATCAATGTGATTGATATTGGCGGAACGGGTGCCGCAAACTGCGCAGCTGAGTTGACAGGTGGCAAGGTATACCAGGCGTCAAGCGTCAACGAGTTGAACGCTGGTATCGAACGCGCGGCCCAAGACACACTTGGGCCTGCATACTGCCAAAAGCCAAATTAACCGCCTGCGCAGCATCCCCCTCTGTGCAAGATATGGTGTCTATCCGTACGATATGCGTGGACGTTTTTTACAGGCGGACACGTTTGACTTAGGACAAGCCCTCAGCGACCAATGCTGCCTGAACCGCCGGGTCAGTACTCATTCGTTGAAAATGCGCTTCAAGGTTTGGCATTCCTGATAAGTCGACATTTTTGGCTTTAGCCCAACGCGTGGTGACATACAAATAAGCATCCGCAACTGAACGCCCGTCTGACAACCAATTACGACCAGCAAGATGCTTATCTGCCACGGCATACAGGTCACGTACGCGCTTGATGGCGCCGGCAGCCAGTTCGTCTTGTCCGGCTTTCTCAGCCATCAAACGCGCGGCACCAAAAATCATTGTGTAGGTTTTATGGATATCAGAGTTACACAGGCCTAACCAGCGGCGCGCCTCAGAGCGCGCTTTGAGTGATTCGCCGCCAAACAGCTTGGCTTCAGGATTTTTCTCGGCGAGATATTCCAGAATGGCGATATTTTGTGTCAGAGTGAAACCGTCATCATCAATCGCAGGTACGGCCCCTAAAGGGCTGATGTTAATGAAGGGCGCTACCTTTAAGCCTTCGCGTGACACCGGAATATATTCAAAAGGTTTACCAATCCAGTTCAACGCAATGTGATCAACCAGCGAACAGGCACCTGGGAGTCCGTAGAGTTTCATATGAGATCCTTTTTAATAAAATTAGTTATTTCAAAAAATAACGATTGATTAAAACATTCGGTCAGGCTTACGGCGATTATTTGGACGAGTTTCTTTACGAAGCATACAACGCCCCCGCGAGTTGATCAGGCTCGAACTTATGGTCTAAGTCCGTACTATTTTATAGTCGTGCCTGCCTTAGGTTAGCTTTCAGTTTCACTCAATGTGACTAGGTTTTAGAATCTGAGCAAAAACACTGAGCTCGCAGTTAAAAGAATGAGTATGCGTTGCCCCGGCCGTGTTTTGGTGCCAAAATGACAACGTTAATGTTGGGTGTGATGGGTCGTCGTGCACGCACTTACTGTAATAGCGTTGAACCTATTTTCAGCCTAAATCAAGTTGCGGCCTGGGTTTCTCGTAAAGTCGTTTTGTGTCGTTTTTAAATCGTTTGCTTTTATGGATATTGGTATGCGACTCACCCAACGCGGATTTTTGATTTCGGTTGCAATCCTGATTGCCTTGAACTTGTTTGTCTATTTGTGGTGGATAAATCGCCCAGTGGTTGTCATGGCACCGGCGCAGATGAACCGAGAGATTGTGGCTGGGCTGCAGACAGAGAGTCAACGCTTACAGCTGATTTTGGATGGCAGTTGCGAAAGCCCAGAATTGCAGGCGTTTAGACGCGGCGAGATTGGTCCGCTCGTGCGGCAAGAGCCAGGCCCGTCGACTGGCTTGCCGCCACAAGTGCTCGGCCAGCGGCCGGGCGCACCGAATGCGCCCACACCAACTGCCTCTGCGAATCCGCCAACGCCTACTGCCACAGCAAATCCAACGCAGGTACCTCCAGCGTCACCCGTTACCCCCCCAACGGAACCAAGTGCCGCGATTCTCCCGCAAGACAAATTGGTGGCGTTGCTTGATGCCGCAACCGTCCGCGTATTGGTATTCGACGCAAACATGAAGTTTTTAGGTCATGGCAGCGGATTTTTCATTGAACCGAATGTCATCGTGACAAATCGCCATGTCATTGAAATCGGCAAGAACTTTGCAATCACCAGCACGCTGTTGGGTGCTCAGCCTTTGCCCGCCCAGCTTGTGGCCGCTACGAAAGATTCTGACATCACCAATCCGGACTTTGCTTTACTCAGGGTCGAGCGGGCTCCTGCCGGCATTCGGCAACTCGCGATCGCCACTGAGCCACAGGTATTGTCTACTGTAGTCGCCGCCGGCTACCCTGGTTCTGACATTCGGGGCGATGCCAACGCTGTGACGCCAAATACGGTGTTCTCGCAGGGCGAAGTCAGTGTATTACAACGCCAGTCAAATAATTTAGTGCTGGTCCTGCATACTGCCAAGATGTCCGGGGGCAGCTCAGGCGGGCCGTTAGTGAACCGTTGCGGTAATGTTGTAGGCGTGAATACGTTTATCGCCGCACGCGAAGACCAATTCACCGACCGTTCGTTGTACGCCTTGTCGGCAAGTTCATTGCGTGTTTTTTTAGAGCAAAATGGCCAGAGTTATACCAAGATGTCGAGTGTCTGCACTTCAGATCCTAAGAACTGAGCTTGATTCAAGATAAAACCACCGAGCCGACTGATTATGCAAACTCTTCCTCTAATTACTAAGCGCACATTGATCGATGTTAAAGGGATCAATGGTCAACCCATTTTTAGCTACTACCAGCAACTTGTAAGTTTGCTGCAACGTGATGCGAGCGATCGAAATCTGGCTTCTTTTTTTGCAGAGCCAGTTGTTAATGCCATGCGCGGTGAAGTTGCCTGGGTAACAAAGCTCGAAGGGCCGATTCGAAGTTTTCATGAGTTGACGCCCGATGAGAAGTTGCAGGTGTCGTCCCAAATTAATAAAAAATGCCTGCAGGTGAGGGCGCTTGCAGACAAAACTGGGGCGAGCGCGTCTACATCATCAGCCTATGGCGCACAGGCGTTGCTGGCGATGCTATCAACCCCCGACGTGTTGGCCTCGATCTTTATGGTTGGAGAGCAACTGGTCATCGCGCAATGGGGCTGCATGCCTTATGGTGAAAAAACAGGGGCGTTTGATTTAGATAAACAGTTTTCTCAGGCGTTTGCGCCTGGTGCAAAAGTGATTGCGGCTGAAAATAAGGCACTTGCCGCGGCAGTTGGTGCAAAAGAGGCCAATAACTGGTGGCGTTGGCTGATTCTCGGTTTGCTTACTTTATCGTTAGTGGTGGGTTTGTTTCATAAGCAATGGCTGACAGTGATCACACCCGGCCCCTCGCTTGAGGTTGAGAATGACCTGCGCGCCCGGATCGCTCAGTTGTGGGGCAAAATCGGCGATAAAGCTGCGGCGTGTTTTCCGCCGGTAGCGCGCGCGACGCCTGCTCCTACACCCGCTCCTACACCCGCTCCAGCACCAGCTCCTGCGCCAGTTTCTGAGCCGCCAGCGACAGTGAGTTCGGCTGAAATCAACAGGCGCTTAGAAAACAACTCGGTCACGCAAGGAAAATTCGTCAATGTCTCCTTGGCTTGGGGGGATCAGGCAGACCTCGATTTGATTGTGATCGAACCAAGCGGAGTCGCCATTAATACTTATGACAACGGAACTAGAAATTCGCCCAGCGGTGGGAGCCTTGATATTGATGCGAACTCGTGCCAAGTTATGTCGGGTTGCCCCTTCACTGAGACACCAATAGAAAATATCTCTTGGAATAAAAAGCCGCCTCCCGGACGTTATGACGTCAAGGTCAGGCTTTTTAGTTCAAATGAGCTGATGGAAAAGCGTCGCTCGGTTCCGTTTACGGTCGTGGTGTCAGTGGACGGAAAAAAATCCAGTTACGAAGGTGTTATCAAGCTTAGTGAGATGGTCTGTAACCCTCAGCGTTGCGGCTCAAGTCAATACTTCAACGTAACCAGTTTTACAATTCAATGAGTTGTCTGTATTCACTGGGCGAAAACCTCACGCCGCGCTAAGGCTATCTTCGCTTCCGGGCTATATCCTTAAAACTTACCAGTTTGATAATCGCGCACGGCCTGTTCAATCTCGTCACGGGTATTCATGACAAACGGCCCGTATTGCACCACAGGCTCGCCAATCGGTGCGGCAGCCAGTACTAAAAAACGCGTATCGCTTTCAAGGCTATTGACCTGTACTCTTGCACCCGCGCCTAAGACCGCGAGGTGTCGGGCAGGGATGCGCTCGTCACCCACTAAGGCTTCGCCTTCGTAGACGTACACAAAAGCCGTATGGCCTGCAGCAAGGGGCTCAGCAAACTGCCCATGAGCGCCCATATGCACGTCAAGCATTAATGGCGCGGTCGTCATCCCTTGCAACGGGCCCGCAACAGGATCAAGCCCGTTGCTGAACGTACCCGCAATAACTTTTACGGTACCCGAACCATCTAACAAATCCACCACAGGCATGGTGGGCGAGGGAATGTCACGGTAAGCAGGCGGGCACATCTTTTCGTCTGAGGGCAGATTGATCCACAACTGAAAACCATGCATGCGGCCCTCAGTTTGCTGGGGCATCTCAGAATGGATCACCCCACGACCGGCGGTCATCCATTGCACGTCGCCTGGCCCAAGATTGCCTTTGTTGCCCATATGGTCTTGGTGCAGCATCCGGCCGTCCAACATATAGGTCACTGTTTCAAAGCCGCGGTGTGGATGGTCTGGAAACCCGCCGATGTAGTCAGACGCCTCGTCGGTGGCGAACTCGTCGAGCATCAAAAACGGATCAAGATTTAGTTCGGGCGAGTATGAGTACACGCGTAACAGTTTGACCCCGGCGCCATCGTGGGTGGGGCGACCGGGCAAAATTTGCTCGACTTGGCGTATTTCGTTGGGTGTTGAGGGGTGAGGCATTTGAAAACTCCTGATCATTGCGACTGCCAAGACTCTAGTCTAAGTGATTGCGCCCTGATAATCGCAAAAAAGGGCTAAGATCATGGTTACTTTTACACGAGGATCTAGCGCATGAGCCGCCCATTTAAGATTGCAGTACTGCCAGGTGATGGTATTGGTAAAGAAGTGATGCCTGAGGGCTTGCGAGTCTTAGAGACCGCATCAAAGAAATTTGGCTTAAATCTTGAGTTTCGCCATTTTGACTGGGCGTCTTGCGACTATTACGCCAAAACCGGCCAAATGATGCCTGATGACTGGAAAGCGCACCTGATCGATTGCGATGCCATCTATTTTGGCGCGGTGGGTTGGCCTGCGATTGTGGCTGACCACACGTCTTTGTATGGCTCGTTGCTGAAGTTTCGCCGTGAGTTTGATCAATACATTAACTTGCGCCCTGTTCGTTTGTTTGAAGGGGTACCTTGCCCGCTGGCAAACCGTAAACCGGGCGATATCGACTTTTTTGTCGTGCGCGAAAACACCGAAGGCGAGTACTCGGCCGTAGGCGGCAAGATGTTTGAAGGCACCGATCGCGAGATCGTATTGCAAGAATCCATCTTTACGCGCGTCGGGTGCGACCGCGTGTTGCGCTTTGCGTTTGAACTGGCTTCACGCCGCGCACGCAAGCATGTCACCATTGCGACAAAATCTAACGGTATCGCCATCAGCATGCCCTATTGGGACGAGCGTGCTGCCGAGGTGGGCAAAGACTATCCTGGCATCACCACCGACAAACAACACATCGATATTTTGTCAGCACGTTTTGTGTTGCAACCTGATCGTTTTGATGTGGTGGTGGCATCGAATTTGTTTGGTGATATCTTGTCGGATCTGGGCCCGGCTTGTACTGGCACCATCGGTTTAGCACCTTCGGCGAACCTGAATCCCGATCGCACATTCCCTTCGCTATTTGAACCTGTTCATGGTTCAGCACCTGATATTTACGGCAAAAAAATCGCTAACCCTGTCGCCATGATCTGGTCAGGCGCGTTGATGCTTGAGTACCTGGGTCTTGGGTTGCCTGAAGCAGAGCAAAAGCCATACCTTGAAGCACACAACGCGATCGTCAAAGCCATCGAAGAAATCTTGGTGACTGGCCCGCACACACCTGACTTGGGTGGCAAGGCGCACACGCATGATATGGGCGAGGCGATTAGCAAGATTTTGGCGAAGTAATTCGCTCTTAAGGTTCAAGTCGTCGCACAACAACGGCGACAACTATTTGGTAAACGACTGCGCTGTGTATGCGCAGTCGTGCATGCAAGACGCTTGAGCAAGCTTCGTGAACATAAACGAAGCGGCGATTCTTATAAACGAGACAATCATGACACACGCACCGTGCCTGAACACCCGACGTCAATTGGTTTTAGGGAGCCTGGGTGCTGCGGTCAGTGCCGCGCTTCCGGCTGCCTTTGCTCAAAGCGCGACTTTCCCAAATCGCGCGATTACGTTTATCTGCCCTTGGCCGGCAGGGGGGACGGGCGATGTCACGATGCGCGTTTTGTCGCAAGTTGCCTCGCGCGAGTTGGGTCAGCCTGTTGTAGTTGAAAACAGGGTAGGCGCTGCGGGCATGATCGGTGCAAAGGCACTGGCCTCTGCCAAACCCGATGGTTACACAATTGGACAACTTGCGATCTCAGTGACACGTTTTGCACAGTTGGGGATGGTTCAAATCGACCCGCTAAAAGACTACAGCTTTTTAGCGATGGCCTCGGCACAGACCTTTGGGATTGTGGTTCAGCCAGAGTCGCCCTTTAAAAACCTGCTTGAGATGGTGGCATTTGCGAAAGCGAATCCAGACAAACTCACCTACGCGACTTCAGGCATTGGTGGTCAAACGCATGTGGGGATGGAAGAGTTTGCCCTGGCCGCAGGCATTAAGCTTAGGCATGTGCCCTACAAGGGGGGCGCGCCCGCGCTGCAAGGGTTATTGGGTGGGCAAGTTGATATGCTGGCTGATTCAAGCTCTTGGTCTGCCTTGGTTGAAGCGAAAAAGCTGCTGTTGTTAGCCACGTGGGGAGCAGAGCGCTTACCGCGCTTTAAAGACGTGCCCACACTGAAAGAACTAGGCTTTGGCGTGGTCAATGATGCACCAAACGGTGTTGCTGCGCCTGCCGGGCTTGACCCTGCGGTTGAAAAGAAACTTGCTGCGGCAATTGCCGTGGCGGTCAATAGCCCAGAGTTTAAAGCGGCTTGCGAAAAAATCGATGCGCCGGTGATCTTTTTAGACCCCGCGCAATATCGGCAATACGTGATCGACAACTACAAAAAAGAAACAATTCTGATTGAAAAGCTGCAGCTTAAAAAGCTGCTTGAGGGTTAGGGCGATGAGCGTTGCATTGATTCGTCTTCATCCTAAAGATAACGTACTGATTGCGCGCGAGCCCTTAACACTTGGTGCGCAGGTGAACGTGGATGGCATGAGCCTCAAGGTGAGGGCGCAAGTGCCGGCGGGTCATAAAATTGCAGCCCGCAAAATCGCTGCCAACGAAATCGTGTTGAAGTACGACACACCCATCGGCGTCGCCACGCGTGATATTGAACCTGGTGAGCATGTGCATAGCCACAATATCGCCTTGGCCGAGTTTCATCATCAGCCTGATTTTGGTCGCGATGTGGTGCCGGTGCAATACGTACCCGTTGAGCAACGCGCTACCTTCATGGGTATCGTGCGCGCAGATGGTCGTGTTGCAACACGTAACTTCATTGGGATTATGTCCTCGGTCAATTGCTCGTCGACCGCCATCCGGCGTATCGCAGACTGGTTCACACCCGAACGCTTGGCCGACTATCCCAACGTAGATGGTGTGGTGGCGTTTGCGCAAACGACAGGGTGTGGGATGTCAACGCCGAGCTTGCACTTTGATGTGTTGCGACGCACATTGGCGGGCTATGCAACGCATCCAAATTTGGCTGGTGTGTTGATTGTTGGGCTTGGCTGTGAGCGTAACCAGGTAGCTGATTTAGTGGCTTCGCAAGGCCTAGAAAAATCTGACACGTTGCACACGTTGGTGATGCAAGAAGAGGGCGGTACACGCACCACGATCGAGGCGGGTGTTGCAGCGATTCAGTCGATGTTGCCGCGCGCCAATGCGGTTAAACGTGAACCTGTGAGTGCCAGCCATATCAAGATTGGCCTCGAATGCGGTGGCTCGGATGGATTCTCTGGGATCACAGCAAACCCTGCGCTAGGCGCTGCGATGGATATCTTGGTGCGTCATGGTGGTACCGCAATTTTGTCAGAGACGCCTGAGATTCACGGCGTTGAGCATATGCTGACACGTCGAGCCGTCAGTGCCGAAGTTGGACAGAAATTATTAGACCGTATTGCCTGGTGGGAAGAGTACACACGCGGGCAACACGGTCAGTTTAACGGTGTGGTGGCGCCCGGTAATCAAGCGGGCGGCTTAGCCAACATATTTGAAAAGTCATTAGGCTCGGCCATGAAGGGCGGCAGCACACCCTTGCAACAAGTGTACGAATACGCTGAACAAATCACTGAACCTGGCTTTGTGTTTATGGATTCGCCCGGTTACGACCCGTGTGCGGTGACGGGCCAAATTGCCAGCGGCGCAAACTTAATTTGCTTTACGACGGGCAGGGGGTCGATGTTTGGTTCGAAGCCAGCACCCACAATTAAGCTCGCTTCAAACACACCGATGTTCACTCGGCTTGAAGAAGACATGGATATCAACTGCGGCAAAATTTTGGATGGCCTGCTCGATGTGCAGCAGATGGGCCAAGAGATCTTTGAACATATCTTGCGCACCGCGTCGGGTGAAAAATCAAAAAGTGAATTACTCAATTTAGGCGATAACGAATTTGTGCCCTGGCACTTAGGGATCGTGAGTTAAAAATTAATAGGAGCAACATCATGCCTGACTACACCAATCGTTTTAAACAATCACTCAAAGCTGGCAAGCCAAACATTGGTTTGTGGATTTCGATCCCAGACGCCTTCACGACCGAAATCTGTGCAACAGCCGAATTTGACTGGATGTTGCTTGATGGTGAACACACGCCAACGGATCCGTTGACGATCATGTCGCAATTGCAAGCCTGTGCCGCGTACAACACGCAGGCAGTTGCTCGCCCGCCAATCGGCGAAACGCATCTGATTAAACAGTTGTTGGATTTAGGCGTGCAGAGCTTGCTGATCCCCATGGTGGATACAGCCGAGCAGGCAGCTGAGTTGGTGAAAGCGGTGCGCTATCCTCCTCACGGCGTTCGCGGCGTGGGCTACGGCTCGGCACGCGTGTCGCGTTGGGATTCACGTAAAGATTACGTCAAGGGCGCCAATGATGAAATCTGTTTGTTGGTGCAAGTTGAAACACAAACAGGCTTAAACAACCTTGAAGCAATCTGCGCGGTTGAAGGCGTAGATGGCGTGTTCTTAGGCCCTTCAGATTTGTCGGCTGCGCTCGGTCACTTGGGTAATCCAGGCCACCCTGATGTGGTCAGCACAATTGAAAAATCAATTGCTGTGATTTTGAAGCACAAAAAAGCAGCCGGGATTTTGACGCCTGACCGCACGCTTGCCAAACGCTATCTTGAGCTGGGTTGCACCTTTGTCGCGGTGGGCGCTGATGCGCGTGTGCTGGCACTCGGTGTGCGTGAGCTGCGATCGGCGTTTAAGTAACATGAAAAAAGGTCAGGCTCGCGCGGCGGCTTCATCCATCAGTTGTTGATTCAAGCCGCGCAGCAAGACTAGCATCAACTCGCACCGTGGCACGCTGATGCTGTGTTGGCGGGCAAACTCAACGACTTGACCCAAAATGGCGTCGTGCTCAAGCGAGCGCCCAGCCATCACATCTTGCAGCATCGACGCCGTGTTTGAACCTGGGCGCTTTTTAGGTGCGACCAGTTCTTCAAGGTCGACCTTGCCACGTAAATCGGTGCCGCACGCTAACGCAACCTCTAACACCTCTAACATTACCTTGCAGCGCTCTGCGCGTACTTCGGGGCTTGCCACCATCTTTGCCGTTGGCAAACGGGTCAATGCAGCCACCGGGTTCAAACCGCAATTGATCAGCAGCTTGTGCCAAATGTCGTATCTCAGATCTGTCGCTGCCACGCCGTTGATATTGGCCGCTTGAAAGGCCTGAACCAAACGATCAACACGAGGCGAGGGTGCGTTATCCGGCTCACCAAACACCCAACGGTCGCCCAGGGCGGTTTTGATGACGCCGGGCTCAATGACTTCATTGGGTGAATAAATCACACACCCCAACGAGCGGTCTTTGAGGCGCGACCAAAGCTCGCCACCTGGGTCGACGCACTCAAGGTGCTCTTGAGGGTTATTCGAGCCTTTGTTCCACCACCAAGGGATGCCATTGACGGCAAAGACTGCCACGCCATCCTTGGCCAATAGGCGTTCAATGGCCGCTGCGGCACCGGGCAAAGCCTGAGCCTTTAAAGTCACAAGTACCACATCTTGAGGCGGCAAGCTCGAGGGATCGTCGGTGGCGGCAAACGGGCGGCCAGTATAGATTTCTTCGCCCCTAAACACCTTCAAACCGTTTTGCTGAATCGCCCGAAGTTGCGCGCCGCGCGCCACCAGTGATACTTCATCATGGCCAGCCGTAATCAACCGCGCCGCTAAATGACCACCTACAGCACCCGCACCGTAAATACAAATCTTCATGAGTCAATCCAAGTCAGCAAAAGAACCAAGCCTCGCATTATCCGGTTGGCGTTATATCGCGCAAGTCGTTCAGCAACTCACACAGCAGATTCAAATTGCATTGATCTTTGTCGGAGTCGCTTTTTGGGTCGTAACGACCAGCTATTAGATAGAAATCACATCTCGTTAAAAGAGGTCGGTGGTAATGCTTGTCGACCGGTATGGCTCAGAACTACTCAGAAACATTACTTTACATAATATACATTATGCGTATTATCCTAATGGATAAAAAGGGCATTTACTCTTGCTTTCGCAATACAAATGCCCTTGCAAGCTGTTTAATTCCCCGTGAACTTTGGCGGACGTTTTTCTGAAAACGCCAAGATCGCTTCTTTGTAATCTTGCGTTGTTTGCACCAAGGCCTGATTGGCTGCTGCCATATCTAACGAAGTATGTAATGGCACGTGTTGCGAGTCTCGAATCAAACGCTTGCTTGCGCGCGACGACTGCACTGGGTGTGCCGCAATCCGTCGTGCGAGCTTTCTGGCTTCGTCCATCAGATCGGCATCATCCACCACTTTTGACACCAAGCCAATCTTAGCGGCCTCCTCGCCATCAATGAAGTCGCCGGTAAAGGTCATTTCGTAGGCCTTTGAAAGACCGACTGCACGGGGCAAAAACCAGGCACCGCCGTCACCAGATAACAAGCCTACGCGCAAAAAGCTTTCACCAAACTTGGCGTTGCGTGCGGCGATACGAATATCGCACATGGTGGCCAGATCAAGCCCGGCACCAATTGCAGCACCGTTGACGGCTGCAATCGACGGTGCTTCGAGGTTGTACAAGGCCAAGGGAATTCGCTGAATCCCTTCCTGATAAAACCGACGCACTTCGGTTGGCGTTTTAGGTTTGTTATCGGTGGCGCGATCTTTCATCTTTTTTACGTTGCCGCCGGATGAAAACCCCTCGCCCGCACCCGTCAAAATGACGCATCCCACCGACAAATCGGCGTTGATACGCGCCACGTGTGCAACGATGGCGTCAATAATTGCGGGCGATAACGCGTTTCGCGTATCGGGTTCATTCAAGGTCAGGGTAACAACACCACCGTCTTGCTCATAGGTCACTGCATCAGTCATCTTAAAATCCTACTTTGAAAGTGATTCTTTTTTGATCGCGTCTTGCCAACGGATAGTTTCTGTTGCGATATGGGTCTTCAAATCGTCTGCGCTACCCATTTTGACTGCCGTCGCAAAACCAGCAAGGCGGTCTTGCATCGCCTGCGTCTTTAGGGCCGTATTCACGCTTGAGTTGAGCTTGGCCACAATCTCAGAGGGGATTCCGGCAGGTCCTAACAAAAAGAACGAAATGTCAGGCGTCATGGTCGGGAAACCCGCTTCGATTGCGGTTGGAACATCAGGCAGCGCACTCAGACGTTTTTCACCTGTCACCGCAAGCACGGTGACTTTGCCGCCTTTCGCAAGTGGCAGAACCGACGCTGAAGTTGTGATCCAGAGTTGGATTCGCCCTGCGAGCACGTCAACCTGCGCATCTGAGGTGGCCTTATACGGCACCATCACCATGTCGACGCCAGCGCCAGCTTTAAACATAGCCCCTAAAAAGGCAGACATGCTGCCGTTTGGACCGTTGTAATTCATCTCGCCGGGTTTTGCTTTGGCCAAGGCAGCCAATTCTTTGAGTGTTTTTGCAGGAACGCTAGGCGGCACCGACAACACATACGGTAAGCCCGCCACAAAGGCAATCGGCGTGAAGTCTTTAGACATATTGGTTCGAATGGTGTTCGAGACCTGATAAATGATGCTGCTCGTGCTTGTCAAAATCATCGTGTAGCCATCAGGCTTTGCCTGAGCAACATAATCCATCGCGATGTTACCGGTGGCGCCCGCTTTGTTTTCAACGACAAAAGTCATTCCAAGTTGTTCGGTGAGTCTTTGCCCGATTTCGCGCGCAATCATGTCATTACCGCTACCTGGGCCATAGGGCACGATGATCGTCACGGGTTTGCTGGGGTAGTTCTGAGCGGATACGTTTACGCCCATCAAGCCGCTGAGTACAGAGAAAAAAAGTACAGCACATGCACGGATATTCATTTTCACGGTGTCTCCTGATTATTTTTTTTATATAAGGGATGGCAAAAAACGTCTTGAACTTAAAACCATCGCAATGCAAACCATACCTACTCTTGCCTCGCAGCGCAATACTCGCTCGCCCGCTTGACAGTAACGCTGAGTTTGGCCCTTATTTTGGCTCTTATTTCGGTTCTAAGCCGGCCTCTTTTGCGATCTTCGAAAAGCGTGAAATTTCTTCAAGTTGATAGCGCCTCATTTGCTCGGCGTTGTAAGGTAGCAATTCAACTAAGACCTGGTCGGCATACTCTTTGGCGACTGGCGTGGCGAGGACAGTTTGCAGCGCGTCTTCTAGTTTTTTAGTAATCGGCTCAGGTGTATCGCTGCGTACGTAAAACGAGGTCCACGTGTAGTTCGTGAAATCTGGAAAACCACTTTCAGCAACCGTCGGTACCTCAGGAAAATCTGGATGGCGCTTGTCCGAGGACAACGCCAAGGCTCTGAACTTACCAGACTTCAATAAGGGTACCGCGCCGTTAAAACTGATTATCCCAAAATCAAGTTGATTGCCTAGCAGGCTCACCATGATTTCGCCTGCGCCTTTGTACGCGATATTTTCAAACTTCACACCCGCAACGTTCGCCAACCAAGCGAGCGCTAGTTGATAGCCTAGCGCATAGGTGCCACCATTCAAAGGCACAGGCGATGCCTTGGCTGCGGCAAGCAAGTCGGCAAAGCTTTTGTACTTAGAATCTTTAGCGACAACAATCACGTTGACGCCGCGTGTCAGGCCACCAACCGGCTTGAAGTCTTTGACAGCGTCGTACGAAAGCTCTTTGAGCATGATCGGGTTCACCGCCATGAGCGAGTTACTACCCATCAAGATGGTATAGCCATCGGCTGGCGCCGCTTTGACCGTATTCATCGCTAACATTCCGGAGGCGCCGGTTTTGTTTTCAACTAAAAAACTTTGACCCAGATGTTTAGCGAGTAAATCTCCGAAAAAGCGCGAGGCATGATCGGCCCCGCTACCCGCTGAAAATGGCACGATGACTTTGACAGAGCGCGTTGGATAATCGGATTTTTGCGCATAGCCGGCACTGACCCAAAGGGTCAAAAACAGTGTCAGCCAAACTTTAGATACAACACGCTTCATCTTAAAACGCCTTAAATCACTTCTTCTTTTTTCAGCGCTTCGAGTTCAGCTGCCGAAAGCCCCAGCCAGTCAGAATAAATTTCTTTATTGTGTTGACCAAGGTCTGGGCTGGCAATGGTACTGACACGATCAGCGCCGTGGATCACTAAAGGCGTATGTGGTAACACGACGCGACCTAAGTCTTTATCGTCAAACCATTCAAGCATGCCGCGCTCGTGCATGTGTTTGTCGTTCATGACTTCAAGCAGATCGCGAACAGGTGCAGCTGGGAAGCCGTGTTTTTTGCTCAACGCAAATAAGTCTGCGCGTGGCAAGCTTTCTGTCCAACGCGTAATTTCATCGTCGGTGTCCGAAATATTTTGCACACGCAACTTGTTGCTTTCAAAGCGCGGGTCTGTGCTGAGGTCTTCGCGGCCCATCGCTGCTAATAAGTTTCGCCAGTGCGGTTCGGTCACGCAAACAATCGCGATATAGCCATCTTTTGCCGGGTAGACGTTATAAGGCGCCAAGGCGAGCCCACCATGACGGTTGCCGACGCGTGGTGGCACGACCCCAACAGACTTATGCGTGATCCCCATGTTCGAAGCAAGCGTCGGGTAGGCCGTCTCTTGCATCGACACTTCAACCAAGCGCCCCACTCCGGTTTGCGAACGCTCGTAGAGCGCCGTCATGATCCCCGCATACAAATGCACGCCGCTTAAAAAGTCGACAATCGAGGCGCCTGCGCGCAGAGGTGGACCATCGGGCGTGCCTGTGACGCTCATGATGCCCGAGGCGGCTTGAATCGTGACATCCATTGCTAAATTATCGCGATCAGGGCCAGACAAACCATAGCCGGTACCCGAGCCATAGATTAAGCGTGGGTTAAGTTCATGCAACACCGACCAACCCACACCCAAGCGATCCATGACGCCTGGTGCAAAATTTTCAACCACGATATCAGCGCGCTTGACCAGCTCTTTAAACAGCTCACGACCCTTGGCTGTTTTTAAGTTCAAGGTGATGCCGCGCTTATTGGTATTGAGCATGGCCATTGGCAGCGAGGCTCCACCACTGACCTTCGCGCGTATGCGCGAAGGTTCGCCGTTTAGCGGTTCTATTTTGATGACATTGGCACCGGCTTTTGCCATCAAAAAGGTTGCGTAAGGGCCTTGGTAGATTTGAGTCAAATCAATGACCGTAATGCCTGCCAACGGTGTATTGGCGCGCGGGGTTTGTGGCGTTGCGTTTGCCATGATTTAGCGCGCCTCTTTGATAATTTTTTTGGCAATCGACATACGATGAACTTCAGACGGGCCCTCGTACACGCGCATCACACGCACGCGCTGAGCCATCAACTGCAACGGCAGCTCTTTGGTGACGCCCATCGCACCGAGGGTTTGCATCGCGTGATCCAATATTTCAGCAGCCATCTCGGTGGCGTACACCTTGATCATCGACGCTTCAGTGCGCACGTCAATTCCTTGATCTTGCTTGCGTGCGGCATCTTGCACCATCAAACGACAGGCATGCATCTTCATGGCTGCATCAGCAATCCACCACTGAACAGCCTGGCGATCAGCAAGCAGTGCGCCAAAGGTTGTGCGTTGTTTGGCATGGCTCACCATCATCTCTACCGCGCGACGGCACATACCGATACACCAGGTACCGATCTGTAGACGACGAACCACAAGCCGCAATTGCATGGGGGCAAAGCCGGCGCCGATTTCGCCCAAGACATTCTCTTCAGGGATCCGGCAATCTTCAAAGACCAATTCGTACGTGCGATGTCCGCCAAGCATGGGGATTTCGCGCAAAATTTCAAAACCGGGTGTACCTTTTTCGACGATAAAGGCGGTGATGCCCTCGTGGCGTTTGCCTGCGCCTACACGCGCCATCACGATAACAAAATCTGCAGCGGGCACTTTACTGACCCAGATTTTGCGACCATTGATCACCCACTCGTTACCAACTTTTTCAGCACGCGTGATCATGCCCGACGGGTCGCCACCAGCATTGGGCTCAGAAATCGCAATTGCAGATTTGGCAGTCCCTGCGGCGTACGGTTCGAGGTATTTCTTTTTTTGCTCTGGCGTGCCGACTGCCAGCAACATGTGCATATTGGGCGAGTCTGGCGGAAACACAAATGGTGTCACTGTGCGGCCCAATTCTTCGTTCAGCGCCATCCAGGTGGTCGCTGAAAGGTTCGCACCACCCAATTCTTCAGGGGCGTCCAAGGCCCACAGGCCTAGTTCTTTACATTTTTTTAATAACGGCGCCTCTTCTTCGGGGAGCAATTTCAAGGGCTCAGCCCTGATTTCGCGAGCTAATACTGCCGCCTCGAGAGGCATCAATTCTTGGTCAACAAACTTTGCGACCAGATCAACGATCATGCGTGCGTCGTCATTTTGTTCTGCGGTACTTTGTTCTTGGCTCACCCTACTCTCCTTATACGATGGGTACTATCTTAGCTGATTGGATCAGCTCATTTGTTCTTGACCCGCTCTGACTCCACCATTCTGACTCCACCACTCTGACTCCACCTCTTCGACTCCACTGATGTTCGCGGTGCACAGGCAACCACGGTGACGCACGACCTTAGGGCTGCGGCCGCTTCGGTTGGGCCGCCCGCCAAAACAATGTTTGTGCAGTTGCGCGCCGCTCTGCCGTAGCCTATGCTTAGTTTACAAAAAGGATCCGATGATCGAGGGGCAGAAAACCCTTTGAACCGGGCCATCAAAAATACCGGAGAACAGCGATGACAATGCAGCCAAACGATGGCTATTACGAAGTTTTATGGCCGCGCAGCCCGATGCAAGTGCAAGGCAAATCCCTGGCTAAGCGCCTAGACACGCTTGCGGGCAAAACGATTGTTCAGCTTTGGGATTACGTCTTTAAAGGCGACCAAGTGTTTGCAGCACTCGAAGACAGCCTGAAAGAGAAATACCCGGGTGTTAATTTCGTGCACTGGAGCGTCTTGGGTAATACACACGGCCCTGACGAGCGTCAGATTTTGGCCGACTTACCCAAGCGCCTCAAAGAACTGAAGGCCGATGCCGTCATCTCAGGGATGGGCTGCTGAGGCAGCTGCACGCCCGCCGTGTTGCGGGCGAGTGCAGTATGTGAAGAGGCTGGCGTGCCAAGCTCTTCGCTTGTGAGTCAAGGCTTTTTAAAGCTTGCCGAAGCCTCGTCAATTGGCTTGGGCTTGCCGAGTATGCCCGTTGCTTTAGTGCCGGGGCATCCCGGAGCGCAAAGCGCGGCGATGTTGCGGCGCAATATTCTTGAGGTCACCGCCGCAGAGGTGATTAAGAACTTAACCGATGCCAGTGGCACTGGGCAGCACACCGCAGAACCGCTTGCCCAAGACGTCGTGTTCAAGGGGGGCTTTGATGCGGTTAATCAATACTTTCTTGAAAACGAGTGGAGTGACGGTCTGCCAATTGTGCCCCCTACCCGCGCCAAGGTAGACGAGTTTCTGCAATATACAGACCGCGCAGTAAGCGACGTCTTGGGTGTGTTGTTGCCTGACAATCGAGCCGCCACAATCTGGAGCATCGCCGTCAATGGTGTGATGGCGGGCTGCCGCCCTGAGTACATGCCAATCTTGGTTGCACTGGTTCAAGCCATGGCTGACCCGGCCTATGGCGTGGAACATAGCGGCAACACACCTGGCGGCGAAACACTGATTATTTTGAATGGGCCGATTGTTCAGCAGCTGGGTTTCAATTTTAAAGAAAACGTCTTGCGTGACGGCTTTCAGCCTAATACCTCGGTGGGTCGCTTCTGGCGCTTGTATCTACGTAACGTTGCGGGCTTTTTATTGCACAAAAATGACAAGGCGACCTTTGGTAACACGTGGCGCGTGGTCGCCGCTGAAAATGAAGAGGTCTTAAAAGCGATTGGCTGGAGCCCAACCAACGTTGAGATGGGTTTTAAAGCAAGCGACAACACGGTCACTATTGCGCGTTATACCGGTGGCAACGTGATCGCGTCGGTCTCAGGCAGTACGCCAGAAGAGATCATGCCGATCCTGGCCGATGCAATTGCCCGTCAAAACTCCTGGCAGATCACCTTTACCGTGGGGGGGGCCTATGGCACGTTAAGGCCTCTCGTTCTACTCAGTCCGATCTTGGCTGAAGCCATCGCAAGCAGTGGTTGGACAAAGCAAGACGTCAAAGAGTATTTGTTTGAACATGCACGCATCCCTGCCTGGAAATTTGAACACATGCTGCGCGTTTGGGCCGATAAGCCCATTTGGAATCTGACAGAAGAGTACGAGGCCGGGCGAATACCAAAGGTGTTTTGCGAGTCGGATGATCCGAACCGACTGGTGCCACTGATTACGTGCGCCGACGATTTTATGGTCGCGGTCACGGGTGATCCGCTTCGCACCAACGCGTACGTCTTTGCGCACAACGGCAGGCTTGGCTATCCTGTTGGGAAATTGATTGAGCTGCCTGCCAACTGGCGTTTTTAAAACTGTACTCGAAAGCCCTCTTGTGCAATCAAGGCCGAGAGGATTTCAACACCCGGTAGGTCTAGAATACAAACATCAAGAAAGGAGTAAACGATGAGTGCTGAAAAAAATATGAGCCCGAATAGCGTACGCGTATTGCACCCCGCCGTCGAGGCTCACACTCCAGTGAAGAACCCGCACGACCTCATCCCTGAGGGGGCTAAAGCGCAGGGCCGGCGTTACCTCGCCCCTCGCCTCTCAAGCTTAGCCGGCAAGCGGCTTGCGTTGCTCGATAACAATAAGGTCAACGCACGTGAGCTGTTAACCGCGTTCGGTAAGCAATTGAACGAGCAGTTTGGTTTGGGTGACATCAAGATGTGGCGCAAGCCCACCTCGGCAGCACCGGCTCCGTTTATCGCAGAAATTACTGCCTGGAAACCCGATCTCATGCTCACAGCCTCAGGTGACTGAGGGTCGTGCTCGTCGTGGAGTGTCCACGACTCGCACACGATAGAGTCTCTGGGTATCCCCACAGTGACGTTCGTGACGCAACCCTTTCGAGGGATTGCTGCAACGCGTTCGAAATCTTTAGGGTTACCTGATCTGCCAATTTTGTTGATCGAGCATCCCTTGGCTAACCGGTCTCTCGAAGAAATCGCACGCATCGCCGAAAAGCGTTCAGGGGATGTTGTAAAGTTTTTAATATCGGAGAGCGAGACATGAGCGCCCATGCAACCTTGCTCGAGCTCGAGCTATCAGAAGACACGTTGCAAGAGTATTTTTGGCAACAAGGCTGGACCGACGGGTTGCCTGTAGTAGCCCCAACGCCTGAGCGTGTGGCGGCAATGATTGCGGGCAGTGGTTTAACGGGTGATGTCGAGATCGCTGCCATCGCGCCAGGCTACGCCTTATGCAGTGTTGAAAAACTGGCAATCAACGCTGTGATGGCGGGCTGCAAGCCCAGCTATATGCCTGTGTTGGTGGCGGCGCTTCGGGCAATGGCCGTACCCAAATTTAATCTATCGGGCATACAGTCAACCACACACCCCGTGGCGCCAATGTTTGTTGTCAATGGGCCGATTCGTCATGAAATTGAGTTGAACTGTGGTTCAAACGTCTTTGGTCAAGGCTTTAGAGCCAACGCGACAATTGGGCGCGCGATTCGGCTTGTGCTGATGAACATCGGGCAAGGAATCCCTGGCAAGACGGATATGGCGACACACGGCACGCCTTGCAAATTTAGTTTTTGCGCTGGTGAAAATGAAGAGCAAAATCCCTGGGAGCCCTTTCATGTTGAACACGGCCTGGCTAAAACTGACAGCAGCGTGTTCGTGCATGCGGCCGAAGCACCCCACAATGTGCAAGATCACGCTAGCGCAAACGCTTCAGAACTTTTATTGATGATCTCTGATGTGATGATGACCATTGGCGGCAACAACATGAGTTCGGGGGGGGAAATGTTATTGGTGCTTGGCCCTGAGCACGCGGCGATCCTGGCTAAACATGGCATGAGCAAAGATGATGTGCGACACGATTTACACACGCGGATGAGATTGCAATTGAGTCGTGTCAGTGAAGGATGCCAAGAATGGTATCGCACCAAGCGTAAAACCTTTAATGTGGCGCCTGGCACGACACACATCCCGTATTTAGACGAGGCCTCGCAAATTCAAATCGTGGTAGCCGGTGGTCAAGGCTTGCATTCGATGGTGGTGCCAAGCTTTGGAATATCTCATTTTGTGCTTGAAAAAATCGTATAGTGAGGACGGTTGTCTGGCAAAGATCGTCCTTGTCAAAAAAACAGAGCCGTATCGCACACAATGATTGTTGCAACTGCAGGTCACATCGATCACGGAAAAAGCACTTTGGTCAAAGCGCTGTCTGGTGTCGAGACCGACCGCTTACCTGAAGAGAAAGCCAGAGGAATCTCGATCGATCTAGGATTTGCTTACCTGGCCTTGCCTGATACACCTGTGATTGGCTTCGTCGATGTGCCAGGCCATGAGCGTTTTGTGCGCAATATGCTGGCAGGTGTGTGTGGTATCGATTACGTCATGCTTGTGGTCGCCGCCGACGACGGCGTGATGCCACAGACAATCGAGCACTTAAGTATTGTGACCTTGCTCGGCATCCGGGCGGGTGTTGCGGTCGTGACAAAAACAGACCGTGTCTCTGTTGAGCGAGTCAGCGAAGTGCGCGAACAGGTGCGCGCCTTATTGCAAGGTGCAGACCTTGCTGCGTTTGATATTGTCGAATGCTCGGCAGTCTCACGACTGGGCGTAAACGACCTGCGCGAGCGCCTTGCAATGGCCGCCCGTCACACACAACGCATTGAGCTTGAGGGGCGCTCTTTTCGGTTCGCAGTCGATCGCGCGTTCTCGATTATGGGCAGCGGTACCGTGGTCACGGGCACAGTCTTTAACCATCGCGTACAAGTTGGTGATCGCCTCACGCTCACGCCTACTGGGCGCAGTGTGCGTGTGCGAGGTATCCATATCAATAGTGTGGCAGTCGAACACGCGTCTGCCGGTGAGCGCTGCGCGTTAAACCTCGCTGGTGTGAGCGCCCAAGAATGCGGTCGTGGGGACTGGGTCGTTGCAGCCCACCTGCACGGTCCAACGACGCGCATAGATGTCAGTTTGACAGTGTTGAACTCTGAAACGCACGTCCTGAGGCATTGGACCGAGGTTCATTTGCATCTCGGCACGACTGAAGTCGTCGCCCGAGTCTCAATTCAGCGAGGCGGCTCGATTGAGCCCGGCGCAACGGCTCATGCTCAGTTGGTGTTAAGCCAACCTATTGCCTGCTTAAACGGCGATCGTTTGATTATTCGAGATCAATCCGCCCAACGTACGCTTGGTGGAGGCATCGTGCTTGATCCGTTTGCGCCAGCAAGAGTACGAAATAAAGTGTTGAGACAAACCGAGCTTGCTGCGCTCGCTCTTACGGATCCTTTAAGAGCGTTCGGTGCCCTCCTCGCCTGCCACTCAGAGACTGGAGTTGACCTTGATCACTTTGCACGTAGTTTTAATCTGACTGAGGCTGCTACGACTCAGCTGCTCGCTCTCGCAGACGCCTGCATCGTCGCCAAACTACCGACCTATGCGTTGTTAAAGACTTCGATTGAACAACTCGGCGCAAAGATGTCGCGTGCTTTGCAGCGACATCATCAGGCACAGCCACACGCGCCGGGCCTGAGCCTGACAGAGCTACGCAAGCAGTCAGCGCCCGGGATGAAGGCCCACCTGTTTAACGCTTTAGTACGTTACGTTGCCACCGAGCAAAAAATTATCTTAAACGGTACGTCTGTGTCGTTGGCCGCGCATCAGTCGAGCGCTAATGCCGCTGATCAATTCATGTGGCAAAAGATTCAACCCACGCTCGCCACGATGGGACCTAAAGGCTTAACGGCGGCTGACATCGCGCAAGCGACAGGGCTGAAAACCTTGGTCTTGAACGAAATGTTGCATCGAAAGGTCAAACAAGGTGAGCTCTTTCGCGTGAGCTCTGAACGCTTCTATTTGCGCGCGAACTTTGTCCATTTTGCCAAGCTCGCGCGCGACTTGGTTTTGGCAAGCCCTACGCAAACCTTTATTGCTGCGCAGTTTCGGGATCAGGCCGGTGTCAATCGCACCTTAGCAATCGAAATTTTAGAAGTCCTTGATCGTCTTGGGGTCACACAGCGGGTGGGTGACGCTCGCAAACTTTTCAAACCACTTGAAAGCGTGTTTGCGCTAGAGCAAAGCAATTAGCCGTTTGAGATCGTTGCTGAGGGGTCGTCGATCAGAGAAGCGCTATTGATTGACGATATTTGCGTCTTTAATCACCTTGCCCCATTTAAGCGTTTCGGCCTCTATAAAGGCCTTAAAAGCCTCGGGTGTGCTTCCTACGGGATCAGCGCCACTGACCGCAAGTTTTTGTTGCACCTCTTGCATGGCGAGCACTTGATTGATGGCGACGCTCAGTTGCTGAACGATCGGTGCGGGCGTACCGGCGGGAACCATAGCGCCACTCCAGGAGGTTGCGATATAGCCGTCAAACCCAGCCTCGATCATGGTCGGAACCTCAGGCAGCAACGGGCTGCGCACCGCGCTTGTGACTGCGAGCGCCCTGAGTTTGCCCTGTTTCACGTGCTCGATCATGCCAGGCATTGTCGGAAACGCGACCTTCACGGTTCCGCTTAACAAATCTACAATTTGCGGACTGGTTCCCTTGTAAGCAACATGGACAAGGTCGATCCCAGCAAGAGATTTAAACCATTCAGCTGCTAAATGTGGTGAACCACCAGTACCTGATGAGCTGTAGCTCAGTTCGCCAGGATGCTTTTTGATGTAGGTAATCAACTCTTGCACTGAATAAATCGGCAAGGATGGATGCACGAGCAGAAAACTAGTGACCGAAGTGGCTTGTGACACCGCAACAAAGTCTTTAAATAGGCTGTAACTTAAGTTAGGAAACAACGAAGCACTGACGGCCGTACCGATGGAGACCCAAAAAATGGTGTAACCATCGGGTGCTGCCCTGGCAGCAAGCTCAGCACCGATATTTCCACTTGCGCCGGGTTTATTCTCGATCACAACTGCCTGACCCAATACCTCGGCTAATTTTTGTCCAACAATTCGAGCTGGAACGTCGGTTGAGCCACCGGGAGGATAGCCTACGATGATCTTGATAGATTTATTTGGGTAAGCTTGCGCCCTCACAGCTAACGGGCTGGTTGAGACAAATAGGCCTAGTGCCGTAAGTAAAAACAATCGTGCAATGCGTATTTTCATCGATTTCTAATATGTAATACCTTGTTTAGACCCCAAGGCGACTAAAAACCGCCCTCGTCTGAACATAGCATCTGCTGGCTGTATTTTGCACTTAAAAGTAACACGTTCACTCACGCATTGAATTAAACTCTGCCCCATGCGTGTGCTAGACGCTAATGCACCAGCGCTAACGCCACAAGACTTTGGGTCGGGGCGACGCATTCAACTGCAAACATTTTTAGAGAACGCAACTTATGAACCGTTTTGACGACGCTGGCAAACTGCTCCTGCGACTCACGATCGGCATTCTGCTTCTAATGCACGGGCTGTTTAAGCTCGCTAACGGCATTGACACGATCACGGCGCTCGTCGTGGCGCAAGGCTGGCCAGCGTGGCTCGCCTTTGGCGTCTTTATTGGCGAAATCATCGCCCCGTCGTTGTTAATTATCGGCGTACTCACCCGTGCTGGGGCACTCGTGATCGTGTTTAACATGGGGTTAGCCGTTTATTTGGCGCATGCTTCGCAGGTGTTAACTCTCACCAAAACGGGTGGCTGGGCACTTGAACTGCAAGGCCTGTTTTTAATGGGTGCGTTAGTGGTCGCCCTGTTAGGCGCGGGGCGCTTTAGCTTAGGTGGCAGTCACGGCCGCATGAACTGAGTCAACGCCCTATATGTACACGGTGCCAGTATATGCTGACAGCACAAGCGGTCAGCACAGAGCGAACAGTACTCGCTGGGCTTAGTGGGTTCTCAGCCTGCTAGTTGGGCTCCATACCAAAACGGGCTTTCGCCTTAAGCTGCGCTAACTCGAGGTCGAGCTGAGCCTTGGCTTGTTGAACGCAGTCAGCCTGCTCAGAGGGATGAACCACTTTGCATGCATTGAGCGCCTCTTGATGGGCCGCTAGCGACTCTTTTCTTGCTGTTTCAAACCTCTGCTCAAGAGTCACGTCTTCTTGCGTCCAGCGCTCAGGCTCTGGTTCTGGCCATTGAATTTCAGGTGGTGGCGGCAAAGGCAATGCGCCCTGAGCCTGCGCAACAGAGATATTTAGAAATGTAAGACATGCCAGTAACCCTGTCGTACACAGGGTAATACGCCTACGCAAAAAAACCGTTTTCATCGCTCATTCCACATATAACTTGGTACTCTTGGTAATGTACGCTTTTTTTTTACTGGTTTTAATAGGATCGACGGTCATGCTCAGAAAAAAAAATCTCTTATTGGGCTTAAGCCTAGTTCTCTCTTTGTTCCAAAGCACGGTCGCCTTGGCCGAACTCAAAGTGGGGGCAAGCGCTCCGAACTTTTCTGCACCTGCGGCATTGGCGGGGCAAACCTACCAGTTTGTGCTTGCCGAGGCGCTTAAAAAGGGCCCGGTTGTTGTCTATTTTTACCCAAAGGCCTTTACAACAGGGTGTACGATTGAGGCCCAATTGTTTGCTGAGGCCACCGATAAATTTGCTGCGCTGAAGGCCACCGTTATTGGGGTATCCGCCGATGACGTGGATACCTTGAAAAAGTTTTCACAGGGCCCTTGTGGTGGAAAGTTTGCTGTGGCTGCCGACCTCGACCGCAGTATCATTAAAGCGTATGACGCGGGCATGATGATCAAGCCAGACATGGCGAGTCGTATCTCGTATGTGGTCACGCCTGACTCAAAAGTATTGTTCGTGCATAGTGGCATGAACCCCGATCAGCATGTGAGCAATACGCTAGCCGCTCTTCAAGCCTGGCAAGCGAAAAGGTAAGTTTTATGACGGTTGTTTGTTGGTTTAGAACAGATTTGCGCGTAGAGGATCAGCCTGCCCTGGCAGCCGCCGCTGCGCAAGGCCCAACGATTGGTTTGTTTATCGCGTCACCTGAACAGTGGCGATCGCATCACGACGCACCGCTAAAAGTCGATTTCTGGCTACGTGCTGTCAAGCATCTACGGGCCGAACTCGACGCACTTAACATCCCGCTCAAGATACTCGTGGTCGATCGCTGGACGGATCTACCCGAAGCCTTACTCGCTTTTTGTCAGCGACATCAGGTTGAACAGGTTCATTGCAATCGTGAGCACGGCGTCAACGAACGCAAGCGTGATCGCGCGTCTTACAGCTTGCTGGCGCAGCATCATATCGTTTTGCAAGGACATCATGGCGGTACCTTATTGATACCGGGTAGTATCAAGACCGGTGCCGATGCCTATTACCGCGTATTTACGCCTTTTGCAAAAGCCTGCCGAGAAAAACTACGCACCGCACCCTACCGAATTACGCCATCGATCAAAAAACAGACGAAGGCTGGGTTGCCAAGCTCAGACGACTTTCCCCAAGCGCTCACCGCGTTATTAGAGGTGACGCCCGAAGGTTTACAAAAGGCCTGGCCAGCAACGACCCAGGCAGCGCACGAGCGGCTGACACAGTTTGCCCAGACGCGTATGGCTCAGTACCAACCCGATCGCGATTTTCCGGCGATACCGGGTACAAGCGTACTTTCGCCCTACCTTGCCGCGGGCTTAATTTCGGCTGGACAATGCCTGCACGCTGCGATGTTTCAAAATCATGGCGAAACGGATACTGGGCAACGAGGGATTGTTGTTTGGATAAACGAATTGTTATGGCGCGAGTTCTATCAGCATTTGCTGTACGGTTATCCGACGCTGTCCATGCATCAGCCCATGCGACCTGAGACCAATGCGGTCGTTTGGCGTCAGGCTCCAGAGGATTTCAACGCATGGGCTCAGGGTCGCACCGGCGTGCCTATTGTTGATGCGGCGATGCGCCAGCTGTTAGCCACCGGCTGGATGCATAACCGACTACGAATGGTTGTAGCAATGTTTTTGACTAAAAACTTACTCATCGATTGGCGACAAGGCGAGGCGTTTTTTATGCAACATTTGATTGACGGCGAGTTGGCGGCCAACAATGGTGGGTGGCAATGGAGCGCGTCAACAGGCGCTGATTCGGCCCCTTACTTTAGGGTCTTTAATCCGATTAGTCAGTCTGAAAAATTTGATCCTCAGGGCGCCTTCATCAAACATTGGATACCGGAATTAGCAACGCTCGGGTCAAAAGAGATTCACAACCCCAGTCCAATTTCGCGTAAAGCACTTAATTACCCTGCACAAATTGTCGATCTGCAAAGTAGTCGAGTGCGCGCGATCGATGCCTTCAAAAACTTGCGATAAAAACTATGAGCCTCACATCCTTTAGCGTCAAATCCATCCAAGGTGAACTGCAGAACTTAAGCGAATACGAGGGCAAAGTCTTGCTCGTCGTGAATGTTGCCTCAAAGTGTGGCTTCACGGGGCAGTATGCCGGCTTGCAAGCGTTGCACCAAGAGTACGCTAGTCGAGGTCTGATTGTGATGGGTTTTCCGTGTGATCAGTTCGGCCACCAAGAGCCGGGTAGCGACAGCAACATCTTGGCGTTTTGTGAAACCCAATACAAAGTTACGTTTCCGATGTTCGCTAAAATTGAGGTCAATGGTCCAAACGCCGAGCCGTTTTACCAGTGGCTCAAAACGAGTAAACCAGGTTTGCTCGGCACCGAGGCGATTAAATGGAATTTCACAAAATTTTTAGTCGGTCGTAAAGGCCAAGTACTTAAGCGCTACGCCCCAACCGACACACCCGAGTCACTGCGCGAAGCAGTCGAACAGGCTTTAGCGCTCTAAGCCGGTTGTTTTGACGGTTGTTTTCTACCAGCCCGCGGATACACTTGCCGCCTCAATATCAAAAGGGTTCTCTCATGGCGCCTCGACTCGCTACTGCGTATCTAGTCTGCTTGCTGGTCGGAGGGTGCGCGAGCAAACCTACCGTGCAGCAAGACATTACCTTAGCCTCGGCTGAGGTGTCGGGTACCGTACAAGTTGCACCCGCCCGTAGTTCTATTCGTGTGCCTCAGCCTCAAGTCAGTGTCGAAACAACAGCCGCGCCTGCGGTAGTGAGTGGTTCAGGAGGTGCGACTAATATTGTGTCTGATCCGTCTCTTGATATGAGTCGCGCCGGGACTGTACGTGCTCAAGCAGCCGAAACAAGCCCGGTTGCGATCCCAAGCCCTGTGCGACAGCCTACCCGGCTCGCGACAGCGGTGATGATTGAGCCTGCAGCAGCCGCGCGTGATCAGACGGCTGACTCAGCGTCAGGCAACGCCGAGTCATCAAGTTCGGCTGGATCGGCAGGCACGTCTGACGCTACCCGTGCTGATAAGAAAATTGCCTCTAAAGTCTTAACCTTAAAGCGCACCAAGCCAGATTGCAAAGGATCAGAATGCCCCGTATTGAACTTTAAACGTTTGACGTTTACAGGCTACGATCGCTTCAATGCCTTTCTTGAACAGACCCTGCTCTCACTCGCGCTGGTTGAGACCAACCAAGAAAAGGCTTTTCGCGATCTTCCTGAGTTAGAACTCTATTTCTTTAAAACTGCGAAACCACGCCACGAGATCGCGTTGGCTTCAAGCGTGAAATATATGTCGGATGAGGTCGTCGTTGTGCAACTGGATAGTTATATCTTTACGGGTGGTGCACATGGGATCTCAACAACACAATATCTCAATTGGTTGCCTAAAACTGACAAGCTTTTAACGCTCGAATCCATGTTGTTGCCCGGCAAGATGCCCGCCTTCGAGGAGGCTCTTAAAAAGCAACATGCACTGTGGTTAAAAAAGAACCCGCTGGCAAAAGATGACCCGGCCGCTTACAACAAGCTATGGCCGTTTGAGCCAAGCGACAACGTTGCCTTGCTTGAAAATGGCTTGGCAGTGACCTACGACCCCTATCGTTTGGCGCCCTATTCTTTTGGCAAACCGACCATTTACATCCCTTACCGAGATCTAAAGGGTATTTTGCGTCCTGAAGTACTGCCTAAAGGCTAAAACGAATGAACCGGTCGAGCCAGACCGGTTATTTGAGGTTGCGCTGAGCTTATTGCTGCTTGGTTTTGCGATTCGCAACAATTTTTTCAAGTGCTTGAGCTAAATCCTCTTTGCCGCGCGAACGCGCGACATCGATCGCATCTTGAGCCTTGAGGTTTGAAAGGCTTGGATCAGCCCCACCGTTAATCAGAACCTGAACGGTCTCAACGCTATCGGCTCTGACCGCTAGGATGAGGGCTGTGTCCCCTTCGGGTGTCAGTTCATTGGGCAACGCGCCATTCTCAAGCAAAAACTTAGCGACCTCTGAGCGGGCTTTGACTGCCGCATAATGTAGTGGCGTCCACCCCTCTTTATTGACTTTCGCACCACTCGCGACCAGTTTCTTGACTCTGGGTAAATCGCCAATCAACGCAACGTACATCAGCGGAGTCTCGTTGTACTGATTAGCGGCATTGACGTTGATTTTAGGCGCAGCGAGCAACGCGTCAAAAACCTGCCAGGCCCCATCGCGTGTGGCTTGAATCAGACCGGTTTGTTGATTAGGACTGCGGGTATTGGGGTCAAACCCTGCGGTGAGTAGTTCTTTTACGGCTGCAACATTATCGTTGGCCACATACACCCAGTAATCTTTAACATTTGCCGCATAGGCGGAGCCACTCAGTGCGAAACCGGCGCTGAGTACGACCAACAACAGCCCAAGGAAACGGCGAAGAGAGTGAATCATAAAAGTTTGCATAATTTTAACTATTAAGAAAATTTCTATTTTAAAAACCGGATACATTAAAACAATTTCTATCGTACGGTGTTAGAAA
>CALFXX010000153.1 GCA_937952975.1 uncultured Alcaligenaceae bacterium | reverse complement strand
TATCTGCGGGTATGGCAATTTATGACACCATGCGCTTTATCAAGCCCGAGGTGTCAACACTGTGCACCGGCTTAGCTGCAAGCATGGGCGCCTTTTTGTTGGCTGCAGGCACTAAAGGTAAGCGTTTTTCGTTACCAAACTCTCGCATCATGATTCACCAGCCTTCGGGTGGCGCGCAGGGTCAAGCTTCGGATATTCAAATTCAGGCTCGCGAAATTTTAGATTTGCGTGAGCGCTTAAACGGAATGCTGGCCGACAACACGGGTCAAACTATTGAGCGTATCGCCTTGGACACCGAGCGCGACAATTTTATGTCTGCCCCCGATGCAGTAACGTATGGCTTGATTGACAAGGTTTTAACCTCGCGGGCCGACACCGTATAAGTATTTAGCCAAGCCTCGATGTTTTAGCTTTGCTCAAACATCTGTTAAAACAAGGCTTGGTACAACTGGTAATGGATCGTTATGTCAGAAAAAAAAGGCTCAGCTAGCACTAAAATTTTGCATTGTTCATTTTGCAACAAGAGCCAGAACGAAGTACGAAAACTCATCGCTGGGCCCTCGGTCTTTGTGTGTGACGAGTGCATTGAGTTATGTAACGACATTATTCGCGAAGAGGCTCAGGCAAGCGCCCGCGCTTCGATCCGTACCGATTTACCAACACCAGCCGAAATCAAAGCTTTTCTTGATCAATACGTGATTGGCCAAACTGCGTCTAAACGTGTGTTGGCGGTTGCCGTGTACAACCATTACAAGCGCTTGCGCCATGGTGAAGTCAAGGGTGATGATGTCGAGTTGTCTAAAAGCAATATCTTGCTGATTGGCCCCACGGGTTCGGGCAAAACCTTGCTAGCGCAAACCTTGGCACGTCAATTAAACGTGCCGTTTGTGATGGCTGACGCCACAACCCTAACCGAAGCCGGTTATGTGGGTGAAGACGTCGAAAACATTATTCAAAAATTGCTGCAAAATTGTAATTACGAAGTCGACAAAGCGCAGCGCGCGATTGTCTACATTGACGAAATCGATAAAATTTCTCGCAAAGCTGATAATCCCTCCATTACTCGCGATGTTTCGGGTGAGGGCGTGCAGCAGGCGCTGTTGAAGCTGATTGAAGGGACTGTGGCCTCCGTGCCTCCGCAGGGTGGCCGCAAGCACCCTAATCAAGATTTTGTTCAAGTTGATACCACCAACATCTTATTTATCGTTGGTGGTGCGTTTGACGGCCTTGAAAAAGTCATTCGTAATCGCACCGAGCGCTCTGGTATTGGTTTTAGCGCTAAGGTCGATTCAAAGATTGAGCAATCTGCGGGCAGCACCTTTCTCGAAGTGGAGCCCGAAGATCTCGTGAAGTTTGGTTTGATCCCTGAGTTGGTCGGGCGTTTGCCTGTTATCGCAACCTTGCAAGAGCTTGACGAAGATACCCTGATTCAAATTCTGACCGAGCCCAAAAACGCTCTGGTGAAACAGTTTCAAAAGCTCTTCGCCATGGAAGGCGCCGAACTCGAGATTCGTCCGGCAGCTTTACGTGCGATTGCCCGCAAAGCGGTTAAGCGTAAAACCGGTGCGCGTGGCTTGCGTTCAATTCTTGAGTCTGCGTTGCTAGATACCATGTACGAGTTGCCCACCCAGGGCAATATCAAGCGTGTCGTGCTCGACGAAGCGACGATTGAAGGCCAAGGTAAGCCCTTGTTAGTTTATGGCGACGAAAAAGAACAGCCAAAAACTGAGCGTAGCTTGCGCGACGCAGCCGCTTAAGATTTTGCGTCTGAGGGGCGTTGTTTTTGATACGTCCCACAGCGCTACTTCCCACAGCGATACGTCTCAAAGCGCTACGTTCCAAAGAGCATAAGGTTGACCCTAAGATATCCCAGAGGCTTGAAAACCTCTCGAAAAAAATGTTTTTATAAGCCCCTTTGTAGGGGCTTTTTGTTATGTCGGCGTCACAGGCTTGAAATTTGAGCTATCGTCTACATAACAGACATATTCGTGTCATTACAGTCGTTATGTCGGTGGCTCACTTGGGCTTTTCCGAGTCTTTATTAGGATTTTTTCATGTCTGAAAACCAGACCTTGCCCTCTGAATCGATTCAGCTGCCGTTGCTGCCTTTGCGCGACGTGGTGGTGTTTCCTCACATGGTGATCCCTCTATTCGTTGGGCGCCCTCGTTCTATTCGCGCACTTGAGGCTGCGATGGAGGCCGGTAAAAGCATTATGTTGGCCGCCCAAAAATCGGCCGGTAAAGACGATCCGACCCCAGAGGATGTCTACGAGATTGGCTGTGTCGCAACCATCTTGCAGATGCTGAAGCTGCCTGATGGCACGGTTAAAGTCCTTGTCGAGGGCGCACAGCGTGCGCGTATTACCGATATTCAGGATACCGAGACACACTTTACGTCGACCTTGACGCCTATTGCTCCCGATGCCTTAGTAAGTGCTGAAACTGAGGCGTTGCGCCGTGCGATCGTGGGACAGTTTGAGCAGTACGTCAAACTGAATAAAAAGATCCCACCTGAGATTCTGACCTCGCTTGCTGGGATTGACGATGCGGGCCGTTTAGCCGATACCATTGCGGCACACCTGCCATTAAAGCTTGAGCAAAAGCAAAAAATGCTTGAAGTGATCTCGACTTCAGAGCGTCTTGAGGCCTTACTCACCCAACTCGAAACTGAAATTGATATTCTTCAGGTTGAGAAACGGATTCGCGGCCGAGTGAAAAAGCAGATGGAAAAAAGTCAACGTGACTACTATCTGAATGAACAGGTAAAAGCGATTCAAAAAGAACTCGGCGAAGGCGAAGAGGGTGCTGACATCGAGGAGCTCGAAAAGAAAATCCTTGCGGCCCATTTGCCTAAAGACGCCAAAAAGAAAGTTGATGGCGAACTCAAAAAGCTTAAGTTAATGTCACCGATGTCAGCTGAGGCAACGGTCGTGCGCAACTACATCGATACTGTGATCAATTTGCCTTGGCGCAAAAAGAGCAAGGTAAATCATTCGATTCCTAATGCTGAGAGTGTGCTTGACGACGATCACTACGGCTTAGACAAGGTTAAAGAACGCATTCTTGAGTATCTTGCTGTTCAGCAGCGGGTAGACAAAATCAAGGCGCCAATTCTGTGTTTGGTTGGCCCACCAGGCGTTGGTAAAACGTCGTTGGGTCAGTCGATCGCAAAAGCCACGAATCGCAAGTTTATTCGTATGGCCTTGGGGGGTGTACGCGACGAAGCTGAGATTCGTGGACACCGTCGTACGTACATCGGCTCAATGCCGGGCAAGATATTACAAAACATGTCTAAGGTTGCCGTGCGTAACCCACTGTTTCTGTTAGACGAGATTGACAAGCTTGGGATGGATTTCAGGGGTGATCCTGCCTCGGCTCTCTTAGAGGTGCTTGATCCTGAGCAAAACCACACGTTTCAAGATCATTACGTCGAGGTCGACTTCGACCTGTCTGACGTGATGTTTGTCGCAACAAGCAATACCTTGAACATCCCAGCAGCTTTGCTTGATCGGATGGAGGTCATTCGTCTCTCGGGTTATACCGAAGAAGAAAAGATCCATATTGCGATGGATCACCTGTTGCCTAAGGTCATGCAAAACAATGGCGTCAAGGCTGAAGAGTTAGTGGTTGAAGAGTCGGCCTTGCGCGATATTGTGCGTTATTACACACGCGAAGCTGGCGTACGTTCTCTTGAGCGTGATATCGGAAAAATCTGCCGTAAAGTCGTGAAAAAACTTTTGGCAGATAGTGAAGCACTTAAGTTAGCCAAGTCTAAAGAGGTACCCGCGAAGGTGACGGTTACGTCTGAAAATCTGAGTGACTATTTGGGTGTACGCCGCTTTAGTTTTGGGATGGCCGAGAAAGAAAATCAGATCGGACAAGTCAACGGACTGGCCTGGACCGAAGTGGGTGGTGATTTGCTGACCATTGAGGTTGCCGACATGCCCGGTAAAGGCGTGATCCAACGTACGGGTTCAATTGGCGATGTGATGAAAGAGTCGGTTGAGGCCGCACGCAGCGTGGTGCGCGCGCGTGCTCGCCGCTTAGGGATCACTGATAGCGTGTTTGAAAAACGCGATATTCACGTGCACTTTCCTGAAGGTGCTACACCTAAAGACGGCCCCTCAGCAGGTATCGCAATCACTCTGGCGATTGTCTCGGCCTTGACGCAAAACCCCGTACGGGCAGATGTGGCAATGACGGGCGAGATTACCTTACGTGGTGAAGTGCTTGCGATTGGTGGCTTGAAAGAGAAACTCTTGGCAGCACATCGCGGTGGTATCAAGACCGTGTTGATTCCTGAAGAGAATGTTAAGGATTTAACAGACATCCCTGACAACGTTAAGAACCAACTCGAGATTATTCCGGTACGCTGGATCGATAAAGTTTTGGAGGTCGCATTGGTGAATCCGTTAACGCCGCTTCCAGAAGAGGCTCCTGTGGCAGAGACTGTGGTGGCGAAGTCAGCGGAGGCCGCTGCTGCGACTGACCCGGTCATTAAGCATTGATGTTTGAACCTCGCACTCAACGTTGATTTCTAGGCGTGTTGAAGTTTAGGCATTGTTGAGTGTGGGTTAGTGCTTCGTTTTAAGGTATGCAGGATCATCAATTCGAGGCTGTTTGTGATTTGAGCAGTTCAGCGATTGGTCGTGGCGCTTAAAGCGAAGTCAATTGCGTGGATGGAAAAGGCGTCGTGTTTACGGCGCCTTTTTTTGAGAAAGAAATGGCAGACATTCTTGAGACGGTTCGGATCGATAAATGGCTATGGGCGGCACGCTTTTTTAAATCACGCGCCCAAGCTGTGCTGGCCATTGAGGCAGGGCGCGTTCATTTGCACGGCGAGCGCGTCAAGCCTGCAAGAACCGTGAAAGTTGGTGATCGTTTGTTGATTCAGCGCGAACAAGAGCGTTTTGAACTATGGGTACGAGCGTTAAGCGAAACGCGACGCTCAGCCCCCTTAGCGCGCATGTTGTTTGATGAAACACCCGAGAGCTTGCTGGCACGAGAAACGGCAGCAGAAAAGCGCAGATATTTTGTTGAGCCATCACAAGACATCAAGGCGCGTCCGACAAAGCGCGATCGACGTGACCTAGAAAAATGGCGCGACGTTTAAATCAGACCGCCTTTTAGTGCAGCGTTGTATTGCGAATTAAGCCAACGGCAATGCCTTCAAGAGAGAAGTCTTGCCCCGGTTCAATTTGAATCGGCTGAAAATCTGGGTTTTCAGGTAAGAGCTCGATACGCCCGCCTGATTTGCTTAAGCGTTTGACGGTTACTTCGTCATCAATACGTGCGACAACGATTTGGCCATTGCGGGCATCACTCGTTTTTTTAATCGCGAGCAAATCGCCCTCTAAGATGCCAGCATCGCGCATACTAAGGCCTTTTACCTTGAGTAGGTAGTCAGGCCGCTGCGCGAACATATCGAGATCGATGTTGATTTCTTTTTCGATATTTTCAGTGGCTAGGATTGGATGACCTGCCGCCACGCGGCCAATTAAAGGTAGCAGCAAAAAGCCTGCACCCGGAGGCGTTGTGAGGCGAGGGCGCTCAGTGGGGGCTTCGGTGTACGTATCGGCCTCAAGTGACTCATTGGCCAGGTCTGTTAAACGAATGCCTCTTGAGGCGCCAGCGGTCAATTCAATGACGCCCTTGCGAGCAAGAGCTCGCAGGTGATCTTCAGCCGCATTGGCAGACTTAAAGCCTAGTACGGATGCCAACTCAGCCCGCGTGGGCGGAAACCCAGTATTGACGATTGCCTGGCGGATAAGATCCAAAATCTGTTGCTGACGATCGGTAAGCTTGAGCGACATGGAAAGCATCCTTTAGGCTAGTAAAAGCCGAGCTGTTTTTATATACAGCAGTATTTTGCACGATTTGGTGAGATTGTGCAAATTTATCTGTATATAAAAACAGCGTTAGGAGCTTTTAGGCGTTTTTCATGACCTCAGCCATCGCTTTCGCCACAACATCAATGTTTTTGGTGTTGAGCGCAGCCACACAAATCCGACCACTGCTGACCGCATAGATGCCATGCTCGGTACGCAAACGCTCAACCTGAGGCGCGGTCATGCCTGAATACGAGAACATGCCTCGCTGCTTCATCACAAAGCTGAAGTCTTGGGTGGCGCCGTACTGCGCCAGTTTTTCAACGATCTGGCGGCGCATCAGACGAATCCGATCACGCATACCGGCTAGTTCTTGATCCCACAGGGCGAACAGCTCGGGCGTGTTCAACACGGTCGATACGATCATTCCGCCATGTGTCGGCGGACTTGAATAGTTCGTACGAATTACGCGTTTGACTTGGCTGAGCACACGGTTTGATTCGTCTTGGCTGCCTGTGACAATCGTCAATGCACCGACGCGTTCGCCATAGAGCGAAAAAGATTTTGAAAACGACGAGCTGATAAACATCGTCATATCCAGGTCAGCAAAGATGCGCACGGCTGCAGCATCTTGCTCGAGCCCATCGCCAAACCCTTGGTAAGCGATGTCTAAGAAGGGGATTAAATCGCCCGCTTTAACAACTTGTGCAACGGCTTTCCATTGCTCGTTTGAGAGGTCAACGCCAGTTGGGTTGTGGCAGCACGCGTGCAACACAGCTACGCTTTTAGGTGGTAGCGCTTTGAGGGCCGCGAGCATACCGTCAAAATTTAAGCCGTGGGTGGCCGCGTCGTAATAAGGGTAGGTGATGACTTCAAAGCCAGCGCGTTCAAACAGTGCGCGGTGATTCTCCCAGCTAGGATCACTGATTGCCACTTTAGCGTTAGGCGCGAGCTGTTTAATGTAGTCAGCGCCAATTTTGAGCGCACCGGTGCCGCCCAAGGCTTGCATGGTCAAAACGCGACCAGCGGCGATCAACGACGAATTTTTGCCCAGCACCAGTTCTTGTGCACCTTTGTTGTAGCCAGCAATCCCTTCGATTGGCACATAGCCGCGTGCAGCTGCAGCCTCAACGCGCGCGACCTCAGCCGTGTGTACGGCCTTAAGAAGGGGAATCTTGCCGTTATCGTCGTAATACACGCCCACACCGAGGTTGACTTTAGTGGGTCGGGTATCGGCATTAAATTGTTCGTTTAAGCCCAGGATTGGATCGCGGGGGGCAAGTTCAACGGCTTGAAAGAGGGTGCTCATTTTGGTTTTAGTGTGCAAAAGGTAAGTGTGACAAGGTTGGGGTAGACGTACGCATTTTCAGAGAACATAATGGCAGGTTACCCTCAGACCGAGGGGTATCCCGAATAAGTCTAGCATGGCCACCCGCAAGAGCAAAAAAACGATCGAGCAAGCAGTACCCGAAAAAGGTGTGCAGGCGTCTATAGCCGCAGAGCCTAGCGACATAATCGGTGTCGTCGAAGCAGTCGATCCAGTCGCAGATCACAGTCAGCGGCCGGCGTTGCCGGTAGACGCGCCCTTATATGGGGTCGCGTCTGAACTCGCCTCAGCCAGCTACACACCCGAGGCGGTCGATACGGTCTATAGCGCGGCGATCTCAACCGGTAACGAGAAGGGCCGTTTTATCGATTATCCCGATAGCCCCTTTCACCTGTATCAACCATATCCCCCAGGCGGTGATCAGCCGCGAGCGATTGACTTGCTTGAGCAGGGCGTGCGCGATGGCTTAATGTCGCAAACACTGCTAGGCGTGACGGGTTCGGGCAAAACCTTCACGATGGCGAATATGATTGCACGCCTCGGTAGGCCTGCGCTGGTACTGGCGCCGAACAAAACGTTAGCGGCACAGCTGTATGCCGAGATGCGCGAGTTTTTTCCAAAAAACGCGGTTGAATACTTTGTGTCGTATTACGACTATTACCAGCCTGAGGCATACGTACCGACTCGTGATCTGTTCATCGAAAAAGATTCATCGATCAACGAGCATATTGAACAGATGCGTTTGTCGGCCACCAAAAGTTTGCTCGAGCGGCGCGACACAATTATTGTGGGTACCGTTTCGTGTATTTACGGTATCGGTAACCCCGCTGATTACCATGCCATGGTGTTGATTTTGCGGGCAGGCGATCGCATTGCCCGTCGCGAAATTCTTGAGCGCTTAGTCGCCATGCAATACGAGCGTAACGATCTTGAGTTTACGCGTGGCACCTTCCGCGCACGCGGCGAAACGATTGATATTTTTCCGGCAGAAAGCGCCGAGCTTGCCGTACGCCTCACGCTGTTTGATGACGAGGTTGAAAGCCTCGAGTTATTTGATCCACTGACAGGCAAGATTAGGCAAAAGGTGCCGCGCTTTACGGTGTATCCAGGTTCGCATTACGTCACACCACGTGACACAGTGTTACGGGCGATTGAAACTATCAAGCAAGAGTTGCGCGAACGCGTCAAACAATTTGTCGATTCTGGTCATTTGATCGAAGCGCAACGAATTGAACAACGCACACGCTTTGATCTTGAGATGCTCTCTGAACTTGGGTTTTGTAAAGGCATTGAAAATTATTCACGGCACCTGTCAGGGGCTGCGCCCGGTGATCCGCCGCCCACGATGATTGATTACCTACCACGTGATGCGTTGATGTTTATCGACGAAAGCCACGTCACAATCGGCCAACTAGGCGGTATGTACCGTGGTGATCGCGCGCGCAAAGAAACCCTTGTGACGTATGGCTTTCGCTTGCCCTCGGCGATGGATAATCGGCCCTTGAAAATGGAAGAGTTTGAAGCGCGTATGCGCCAGTGCGTGTTCGTGTCTGCAACGCCCGGCAACTACGAGCAAGGGCACTCTGATCACGTGGTCGAGCAGGTTGTGCGACCAACGGGTTTGGTGGATCCCATTGTTGAAGTGCGCCCGGCCCGCACGCAGGTCGACGATTTGTTAGGCGAGATCAAATTGCGTACCGCTGTGCAAGAGCGAGTGCTGGTGACAACACTCACTAAGCGCATGGCCGAGGATTTAACCGACTACTTAACTGAAAGCGGTCAGCGTGTTCGGTACCTGCACTCAGATATCGATACGGTCGAACGCGTAGAAATTATTCGCGATTTGCGCCTAGGGGTATTCGATGTGTTGGTCGGGATTAACTTGTTGCGAGAAGGCTTGGATATCCCCGAGGTATCGCTTGTCGCGATTCTTGACGCTGACAAAGAAGGATTTTTACGCTCGGACCGCAGCTTGATTCAAACCATTGGTCGCGCCGCGCGCAACTTAAACGGGCGCGCCATCTTGTATGCAGATCGGGTCACTGACTCAATGCAGCGCGCCATGGGCGAAACCGAAAGGCGTCGCAATAAGCAACTCGCCTTCAACCTAGAGCACGGGATTGAGCCTCGTAGTGTGCGTAAGGCTGTGCGTGAGTTGATCGATGGCATTGTGGCACCAGCCTTTAGAGAAGAGCCAGAAGATCCGTCATCCTATGCCTTGCTGACTGACGAAAAAGCGCTTGCTAAAGAGTTTAAGCGCCTTGAAAAACTCATGCTGGATCACGCCCGTAATCTTGAATTCGAGCAGGCTGCGGCTGCGCGTGACGCTTTGAAAGCGCTCAAAGATCGCGTGCTACTTTCTGGTGCGTAAAAGTCTTAGTTACGCCTTGAGGCGGTGCATTTCAGAAAGAGCACGCTCAACATTTTTTAACGACGGTTAAGATTGAGGCAATATTTTTTCACTATATGGACTATTTATTTGTTGGTCATAGCGCTGTAACGCATTGAAATGCAAAGGGATTAATTTTTTGCACCTGTATGTAATTTTTTGTTAATTTGCAGAAAAAATCTCTAGACATGTTAGGGGTTTTCCCGCACAATGTGCACCATGATGACAAAAGTTCTTTTCGTATGCACGGGTAACATTTGCCGCTCTCCCAGTGCTGAAGGCGTTTTTCGCCACCTGATCAAAGAAGCTGGCCTCGCTGAGGTCGTGGGCATTGATTCTGCCGGCACACACAATTTTCACCTTGGTGAAGGCGCTGATCCGCGTGCGTTGGCCGCGGCACGCAAACGCGGCTACGAAATCGCCGAACACGTTGCGCGTCAGGTCACTCCTGAAGATTACCGCGAATACGACCTGATTTTGGCCATGGATTGGGAAAACCTCTCGGCCATGCAGCAACAGTGTCCAAAGCTGCATCAACACAAATTAATGTTACTGATGCGTTTTGCCAACGAGTTTGAAGAAGCAACGGTGCCAGATCCATATTATGGCGGTCCCGAAGGCTTTGGTAAGGTTCTTGATTATCTTGAGGATTCTTGTCAGGGCGTGCTAGAACTGGTGCGTAAACGCGCAACGCAGTATCAAGCTGCCTAACCTGATGGTCGTAGGGCAAGAGATTGCCCGAATTTAAAAAACCGTGCCACGCGCGGTTTTTTTTCGAGCATAAAGTGCGAGCACCTTAGGGTCTTTACCTACATACCCTAGCAAATCAGTCAAGAATTGTGTATACTTGAGTTGTTTAGTCGGATAAGCGTTTGCACTGTGTCAGCGCTTTGTTTAAAGGACTCTGTCATGCGACTCACCACCAAAGGGCGTTTTGCTGTTACGGCGATGATTGACCTTGCTTTGCGTCAGCAAAGTGGGCCTGTTACCTTGTCGGCGATCAGCCAGCGACAAAATATTTCTTTGTCCTATCTCGAGCAGCTATTTGGCAAACTACGCCGCCATGAACTGGTTGAAAGCGTGCGAGGCCCAGGTGGCGGCTACACATTAGCCCGCTTGGCTCGCACGATCACCGTTGCTGACATCATCTTTGCAGTCGACGAGCCCATCGACGCCACAAGCTGTGGCGGTAAAACCGACTGTACAACCGGTACAGATGGCAAGCCAGGCATCTGTATGACACACGAACTTTGGTCAACACTCAATCGTAAAATGGTTGATTTTCTTGATTCAGTGGCGTTGCAAGATTTGGTTGATCAACAACGTTTGCGTCAAATCCAAGAGGCTAGCCAAGCCAATGGTGCGGGCGTACGTGTCAATATGGTTAACACACCCTCGACCGTCGTTAAACAGTCTGCCACTGCAAGCGCCTAGGAGCTCTCAATGTCCTCATTACCCATTTATTTAGACTATTCAGCCACCACGCCAGTCGACCCCAAAGTGGTCGACAAGATGATTCCTTGGCTCTACGAACATGCAGGTAATCCAGCTTCACGCAGCCACGCTTATGGCTGGGAGGCCGAAGAGGCCGTTGAACGCGCGCGCGGTCAAGTGGCTTCGCTGGTTAACGCTGATCCACGCGAAATTATCTGGACCTCAGGCGCAACTGAATCTAACAACCTTGCTATTAAAGGTGCTGCGGGTTTTTACGCAGAACGTGGCAAGCACATCATTACTGTTAAAACTGAACACAAAGCGGTGCTCGATCCCTGTCGTGAACTTGAGCGCCAGGGCTTTGAAGTCACCTATCTTGATGTACAAGAAGACGGTTTGATTAACCTCGATGCATTTAAAGCAGCGATCCGTCCTGATACCGTTTTGGTGTCGGTGATGTTCGTCAATAACGAAATTGGCGTGATTCAACCGATCGCAACGCTTGGTGAAATCTGCCGTGAAAAAAATATTATTTTTCACGTGGATGCTGCTCAGGCAACGGGTAAAGTCGACATTGATCTGCAAACTCTTAAAGTCGATTTGATGTCGTTTTGCGCGCACAAAACCTACGGTCCGAAGGGCATCGGCGCGTTGTACGTACGTCGCAAACCTCGTATCCGTATCGAGGCACAAATGCACGGCGGCGGTCATGAGCGTGGTTTTCGTTCGGGTACGCTGGCCACACACCAAATTGTTGGCATGGGCGAAGCCTTTGCCCTAGCACAAGCCGAAATGGGCACTGAAAACGAACGCATCCGCATGTTGCGCGATCGTTTGTGGGCGGGCTTGTCGCAAATTGAAGAGGTCTACCTCAATGGCGACATCGAACAACGTGTGCCGCATAATCTGAACGTGAGCTTTAACTACGTTGAAGGCGAGTCACTGATCATGGCCATCAAAGAGCTTGCGGTATCGAGTGGTTCGGCTTGCACCTCAGCCAGTCTTGAGCCCTCGTACGTCTTGCGCGCCCTGGGCCGTAACGACGAACTTGCACATAGTTCGATCCGCTTTACGATTGGACGCTTTACCACTGAAAAAGAGATCGACTTTGCAGTTGAGTTGCTGAAAGCGCGAGTGGGTAAGCTGCGTGATATGTCGCCTCTTTGGGAAATGGCCAAAGATGGTATCGATTTGAATTCGGTTCAGTGGGCCGCCCACTAAACACATAGGTTGGAGAACACTCATGGCATACAGCGAAAAAGTACTGGATCATTACGAAAACCCCCGCAATGTCGGCACCTTTGATAAGGGCGACGATCAAGTTGGTACAGGCATGGTGGGAGCACCAGCCTGTGGCGACGTGATGAAATTGCAGATCCGCGTCAACGACGCCGGAATCATTGAAGATGCGCGTTTTAAAACGTACGGGTGCGGGTCGGCGATTGCGTCAAGTTCACTTGTGACCGAGTGGGTGAAGGGCAAAACACTTGACCAAGCCTTGACGATTCGCAACACTCAAATCGCCGAAGAACTGGCCTTACCACCCGTTAAAATCCATTGTTCGATTTTGGCTGAAGACGCGATCAAAGCCGCTGTTAAAGACTACAAAGACAAACACCAAGGATAAGCCATGGCTGTCACACTGACTGTTCAGGCCGCCGACCATATCGGCAAGTATCTGCAAAAACGCGGCAGCGGTATTGGCTTGCGTTTGGGCGTGCGTACGACTGGTTGCTCTGGCATGGCTTACAAGCTTGAGTACGTTGATGAGCCAGCTACCGAAGATCAGGTTTTTGAAAGCTTCGGTGTCAAGGTCTTTGTTGATCCCAAAAGCTTAGCCTACCTTGAAGGCACTGAGCTTGATTACGCGCGCGAAGGTTTGAACGAAGGCTTTAAGTTTCGTAATCCTAACGAAAAGGCGACCTGCGGCTGCGGCGAATCGTTCACGGTATAGTCTTCCGTGAACGCAACAGATCACTTTGCACTGTTTGATTTGCCTCGAGCCTTCGCAATCGATGCTGCGCAAATCGAGGCAGCTTGGAAGCATGTCGCACAGGCTGTGCACCCCGATCGTTTTGCAACGCGCTCAGCGCCTGAGCGCAGGGTGGCGATGCAGTGGAGCGCCCAAGCAAACGAAGCGTATCGTGTGCTCAAACAACCCTTATTGAGGGCCCGTTATTTGTGCGAGCTTGCAGGCGTTGATTTGCAAACTGAAACAAACACGGCAATGTCTGCCGAGTTTTTAGTGCAACAAATGTCGTGGCATGAGCAGCTCGACGAGTGCTTGGATGATCCACAAAATATTGCTGCGCGCGTAGCCTTGTCTAAAGAAATTGCGCTGGCTTTAGTGCAGTGCCAACAGGCTGTAGCCGAGGCCCTTCAAGCAGAACAGTACCCTCAAGCCGCTAGTCGTATCCGCGAGTGGATGTTTCTAGATAAATTAACCACTCAGCTTCAAACTACAGAAGTTTAAAACGTACCTATGGCTTTATTACAGATTTCTGAACCGGGCGAATCGCCGGCCCCGCATCAACGACGCTTAGCGGTTGGTATTGATTTAGGTACAACACATTCGCTAGTGGCGTCTGTGCGCAGTAGCGTCGCTGAAGTATTACCCGATGAGTTAGGGCGCCATCTTGTGCCTTCTGCGGTCTTATATCAAGCCAGTGGTGCAGCATTAGTGGGTGTTGATGCGTTGGCGCAGCAGGCACAGTACCCGCTCGACACCTTGGTATCGGTTAAGCGTTTGATGGGGCGCTCGTACGATGACGCGTTAGCGTCTGGCATGCCATTTAACTTTGTACGCGATAGCCAGAGCGTCAAAATCCACACACAACATGCTGATGTGTCACCGGTTGAGGTTGCAGCAAAAATTTTAGAGAAACTAAAATTTTTGGCTGAAGGTACCTTAGGTGACGAGTTAGTGGGTGCAGTGATCACTGTGCCTGCGTATTTTGATGATGCACAACGACAGGCCACGCGTGACGCTGCGCGCTTGGCTGGTTTAAATGTCTTGCGCTTGCTCAACGAACCTACCGCGGCCGCGATCGCCTATGGACTGGATCACGCCTCTGAAGGCCTGTATGTGGTCTTTGATTTAGGTGGCGGTACTTTTGACGTATCGTTATTGAAACTCACCCGCGGCGTGTTTGAAGTCGTTGCAACGGGCGGCGATACCGCTTTAGGTGGTGACGATTTTGATGCGGCACTGGCTGATTATTTTGCTGGCGTACATTGCCTCAATGATTTGGATCACGCTGCACGGCGCGGCTTATTAAGTGCTTCGCGCCGACTGCGTGAAGCCCTAACGGATCATGCGTCGCATACTGAAACATTGTTGTTGGGTGCAGCAAAAATTGACTTGTCTTTGACGCGTGTTGCGTTTGAAGCACTTGCGCAATCGTTGGTTGAGCGCACGCTAGCCTGTGCGCGGCAAGTCTTAAAAGATGCAGGGCTCACGATCAAAGACGTGCAGGGTGTCGTGATGGTCGGCGGCGCTACGCGTATGCCTGTTGTGCAGGCTGGTGTTCAAGCATTGTTCGATAAACAACCGCTAACGGATTTAGATCCGGATCAGGTCGTGGCCTTGGGTGCTGCGTTGCAAGCCAACTTGTTGGCAGGTAATCGTAATCCAGGCGAAGACTGGTTGTTGCTGGATGTCACGCCCTTAACACTTGGTTTAGAAACCATGGGCGGCTTGGTTGAGCACATCATCCCACGTAACAGTACGATCCCCGTGGCACGTGCGCAAGAGTTCACCACCTTTAAAGATGGCCAGACTGCGTTAGCCGTACACGTAGTGCAGGGCGAGCGTGACTTAGTGGTTGACTGTCGTTCGCTTGCACGCTTTGAGTTGCGTGGGATCCCACCGATGGTGGCAGGTGCTGCACGTATTCGCGTGACCTTTCAGGTTGATGCAGATGGGTTGCTCAGTGTGACTGCGCGCGAGCAGGGTTCGGGCGTTGAAGCTTCGGTGACGGTGAAACCTTCGTATGGCTTAACCGATGATGAAGTGTCTAAGATGCTGTCAGACAGCATCACACTGGCTGATCACGATGCAAAAATGCGGATGTTGCGCGAGCAGCAAGTGGATGCGCAACAACTGATTGAATCGGTTGAGGCGGCCTTGGCTGCGGATTCGGATCTGTTAAGTGCAGCCCAACAAACCCGTATCGCCCAGCAGTTGCAGGCCACACAGTCGTGTGCGCAGGGTGATGATATTGAAGCGATTCGTATGGCGATTAAGGCGCTGTCAGAGGTGACAGATGATTTTGCCGCGCAACGTATGGATCGCAGTATTCGGGCGGCGCTGAAGGGCAAATCGTTGAACGAACTGTAAGTGCCTGAGTTTGTAGCTTTTTGGGGCGCTTCGAACCTGATGTTTAGTAAACAGTCTCTCTCGGATTAGATTAGGTTTTTTGTAGCAGGTTGTTGAATTTTCTTGTGGATTAAGCGTTGAATGTTATGACAAAAATTACGGTTCTTCCTCATCCTGACGTCTGCCCTGAGGGCATGGTCATCGATCACGCACCTTTGGGCGAATCGATTTGTCGCGTGTTGTTAGACAATCACGTTGAACTTGAGCACGCGTGTGAACTGTCGTGCGCCTGCACCACCTGTCACGTTGTGATCAAGGCCGGCTTCAACTCGCTTGAGGCTGCGTCAGATTCAGAAGAAGATTTATTGGATCGCGCTTGGGGTTTGTCGACAACTTCGCGTCTGGCTTGCCAGGCAAAAATCGGTTCGGCTGATCTGACGATCGAGATCCCGCGATATACGATTAATCACGCAAAAGAAAGTCACTAGGAGTTTGTCATGGCGCGCTTTTCTGCAAATTTAGGATTTCTTTGGTCAACCTTGCCGCTGCTTGAGCGTATCGAACGCGCTGCTGCGAGCGGTTTCAAAGCGATTGAGTTGCAGTGGCCGTATGACACCCCAGCGCAAGAAGTGAAGGCTGCAGTCGCGCGCTTAAAACTGACCTTGCTGGCCGTGAACACACCAATGGGTGACACCAGTATTGGTGAATCAGGCTTGGCTGCGTTGCCGGGTCGTGAAGCTGATTTTCAACAGGCGTTTAACCAATCGCTGCAGTGGTGTATTGGCAGTGGCGCACCCGCTATTCATGTGATGCCCGGCATTTTGAAGCCTGGCACTGAAGTACAAGCCCGTGAAACCATGATTCGTAACTTGCAGTGGGCTGCCGATCAAGCCGCTCCACATGGGGTGACCTTGTTGCTTGAAGCGATTAACCAACGTGATAAGCCTGGTTACTTTTATTCAAAGCAAGCCGATTCAAATTCAATTCGCGAAGCCTGCGGGCGTAGCAACATCAAGTTGATGTTTGATGTGTATCACGTGGGTTGTGCCGAGGGTGACATCCTGACTAAGTTGGCACAGTACATGCCACACATCGGTCACATCCAGATTGCAGCAGTGCCCACGCGCAATGAGCCTGACGAAGGCGAAGTCAACTATCCCAATGTATTAAAGCGTGTGGATGAACTGGGCTACACCGGTTGGATCGGCTGTGAATATCGCCCACGCGGCGAAGTTGAAGCTGGGTTAGGGTGGTTGAAGGCGTATTGAGTTTCAGAGAGCTTTGATCGAGTGTGCGGATGCTCGTGCTGTTGTGAGCTCTTATGTAGCGCTCTGATGTGTGTTCAACACTCTGTTGGGTTACCTGTGCGCTCAATAAGCCAAGTTTGGATCAGCGCTGCGACTGCATCTGAATTGCGATCCATCATTGGCATATGACTGTTGCCCTGAATCCCAGCGGCGGGCAAGTTCAATAGATCAGCGCGCGCGCCATGCGTTAACAGCTGCGCGCGAAAGTTTTCTTGTTGCTGATAGATTTTCGACCAAAACGGCACAGCATTAACGTAATCACCCCATACCCAAAGTGTCGGAATATTTTTAAACGCGCTGAGGTCGGTTTGCGATGGGTCGGGTGAACCGTGTGGCTCAACCAACACCAAGGCTTTAACGTTATCTGGATTGTTCAAGGCGGCTTGAAGGCCAAAGTAGCCGCTTTGACTGTGCACCACGATCACACAAGGGCCCATTTTTTGCACATAGGCATCGTAGGCCCTCTGTGTGACGGCATCGTTCGTGAGCCAGCGCGGCACCGCTTGTTTGGCGAGTTGGTCAAAGGCCTCAGTCGGAAACTCAGTTTGAGGATAGGCGAGGCGCTCAGCAGAGTCAGGGTGATAGGTGGGGCCGATTCGAAAAAGCTCCCAAGCCTCTTTTTTGGTGCGAAAGACGGGTTCGGTTTTAAAAATTTCTGGGTAACGTGCCCATGAGGCACGACCACGCTCAACAGCGTCGCTGAGGTAGGTATCCCAGCCCGCTCGTAAAAAATACATCTGCCAACCTGGGTTGCCATCGGGCTTTGTTTCATAGGTAACGCCCGTCAGGCCGCCCCCGTGCCAAAGCAAAAGAGGAAGCTTAGATTTTGGTTGTGCGAGTTTGACGAATTGAACATACATTTGTTCAACTTCGACCTCGCCGTTGGGGTCGACAACTAGCGGCAAGCCTTTGGTGCTAAACGCCATCTCTTTGGTCGGTAAGCCCGCTAAAGCGACTTGTCGCCCGCCAAGGTGAAAGCTGCCGATTTCTTTGATCGCGATGGCGGGTTGAGAATCTTGGGGTGAAGTGTTTCGCAGAGTGTTCATAAGAGCAGCTTGTTTAACTAAGCTTGTTTAACTACGCTTTAAAACCCCAACGACCAAGGTACAGCGATAGGGCGTTGATTGTTGCGTAAAGCGTAAAGCCAATCGCAACGACGATGAACATGGCTGGGGGTTCGGTTTTTAGCCAGTGCACTGCCACCCAACCTGCAACAGCGACAAATACGACGCGGGTTGTGCTGCCGATTAGTACCCAGCCTAATTTACCAGAGCCTTGCGAGGCAAAAAACAAAACGAGGCCTACGCCAAAGAAGCCGTAGCAGGGCCCGACGATGTTGAGATAGGCGCTACCGAAAGCGATGATGGCTGGGTCAGCAGTAAACCATCTCATCCACAACAGGGGAAACAACCCGACGGTCAGACCGATTGTGCCGGTAATGATTGCGACCAAAAGAGCCCCAGTCCATGTCGCGCGAATGGCACGCCCTGGGTTACCCGCACCGATATTGGTGGCCGCCATGGTGGTCAATACGGTGCCAATCCCAAACACAATGGGGATCAGGATAAATTCGAGCCTCGCCGCAACCCCAAACCCTGCGAGCGCGCTGATGCCGTAGGTGCCAACATAGGCGGTTGCGATCAAGATTGAACTGTTGCTTAACAGAGGGCTTAACGCACCGGGCAGGCCGATGCGTAAGATCGTGCGAAACAATGTTGATGACCAAGCACCATTAAACCGCAACCTGACCGCGGCTTGCGGCCTGAACAAATAGGCCAACATCACGCTTGCCGCCAACACATTGACAGAGACTGTGCTTGCAGCAGCACCAGCGATGCCTAGCCCGTCAAAAGAGCCCCAGCCAAAAACAAGCAGAGGGCATAACCCAGCATGTAACACTGCTGTACCAATCAGCATGTACGAGGGGATCGTCATGTTGCCAGACCCCCGCACAATCGCTGAAAGCGTGTTAGTCAACCAAACGGTAAAGCCGCCCGCAAACAGCACGGTTGAGTAGGTGAGGGCGACTTGTAGGTTTTCACCACTACCGCCTAGCAAGGTGTAGATCGACGGACCAAAGCCCAGCACAATCAACGAAAAAATAGCGGCCATGATGAGCGCTGTGGCAAGCGCATGTTGCGCAAGGCGCTCTGCTAACGCGCGATCACCCGAGCCCAAGGCTCGGGCAACGACCGAATTGATTGAACCACCTAGCGCACCATTCGACATCTGCTGCATCAGCATGGCAATCGGAAACACCAAGGCTGCACCAGCTAAAGCTTGTGTACCGAGCAAGCCGATGATGTAACCATCGTAGGCAATGATGCCTGTTGAGGCAAACAAGCCCAAGATATTAGGCGTTGCCAGTTGCAGGATAGTCTGTAACAGAGGCCCTAGTAACAGTGCCTCTGTGCGTTTGGATCTGCTAGCTGATGCGACTGCAGACGGCGCGCTCACTTAATCTTCTTTGCGCAGATGCGGAAACAAAATCACGTCGCGAATACTTGGGCTGTCGGTTAACAGCATCACCAGACGATCGATGCCGATGCCGCAACCCCCGGCAGGTGGCATGCCGTATTCGAGCGCGCGAATGTAATCGGCGTCGTAAAACATCGCTTCTTCGTCACCCGCATCTTTGGCCACAACCTGCGCTTGAAAACGAGCCGCTTGATCTTCGGGGTCGTTCAGTTCAGAGAAACCGTTGGCGATTTCGCGACCGGTAATAAACAACTCGTAGCGCTCGGTAATGCCGGGCCGAGTATCGGATTCGCGCGCCAAAGGCGAGACTTCGATTGGGTAGTCGATGATATAGGTGGGGTGCCACAACTGTGACTCGGCGGTCTCTTCAAATAGGGCGAGCTGTAGGGCACCAAGCCCAGCACGGGCAAGGTTTGGCGCGTTGACATCGACCCCACGCTTTTTAAGTTCGGTGCGTACAAACTCAATATCGGCTAACTGAGCTTCATTAAATTGTGGCACGTGCGCCAAAATCGCCTGCACAATCGTCAAACGATGAAAAGGTTTGGCCAGATCAAGTTCGCGACCTTGATAGGTGAGGGTAGCGGTACCACACGCACTGATCGCTGCCGCACGAATAATCTGCTCAGTAAAATCCATCAGCCATTGATAGTCGGTGTACGCCGCGTAAAACTCCATCATGGTGAATTCAGGATTATGGCGCGGGCTGACGCCTTCATTTCTAAAATTACGGTTGATCTCAAACACGCGCTCAAAGCCGCCCACTACCAGGCGCTTTAAATACAGCTCAGGTGCAATGCGCAAAAACATTTCCATGTCGAGCGCGTTGTGATGGGTGATAAAAGGCTTTGCTGCTGCACCACCGGGAATGGTGTGCAACATGGGGGTTTCAACTTCTAGAAACCCCGCGTCAACCATCACCTGGCGCACGGCGCTGATCGCTTTGCTGCGGGCGGCAAAGGTTTGGCGCGTTTGCTCGGTCATGATGAGATCAACGTAGCGCTGACGGTAACGCAACTCTTGATCGGCAATGCCGTGAAACTTATCGGGCAAGGGGCGCAGCGATTTCGCCAAGATGCGAGCGCTTTCGGCGTGAATCGAGAGCTCGCCCTTGTTGGTTTTAAACATGTAACCCGTGACGGCCAAAATGTCGCCGGTGTCCCAATGTTTAAACGATTCGTACACCTCTTCGCCGATATTGTTGCGATCGAGATAAATCTGAATGCGGCCGGTGCTGTCTTGCAGTGTTGCAAAACTGGCTTTGCCCATCACGCGCTTGAGCATCATGCGCCCGGCCACTGAGGCGGAGTGTTTGGCCTGCGTAAGCGCGGCTTGCTCCTGCTCGCCATATTGTGTGTGCAAGGCCTGCGCCCGATCAGCTGGCACGAAGTCATTTGGGAACGCCACCCCTTGCGTACGCAGCGCGGCAAGCTTGGCCCGTCGCTCGGCGATCAGGTGGTTTTCGTCTGGCACGGCGGCGGTGGTTTCGGTCATGATGGTGTTAGTCTGCAATAAAAAATTTCGTGTTGCTTATGAGGTGCTTAAGCCGTAGCTCATTTGCTTTATCGGTAATCAGATTTAAACGTTGTGCTCGCGTACATCGTCAATCGTCTTGCCACCAAAGGCATCGCTGGCAAGCACTTTGAGCAAGCGCGTGGCCGTGCCTTCAGGTGTCGCCAATTTTTGTTGCGAGTGCGCGTCTAAAAAGCGATCCAAACTAGGCAGATCATTTTTTGACGTTGCGCGAATTTTTTCTTGCATGGGGGTGTCAATCATGCCGGGTGCCATCGACACGATCCGAGCACGCTTACCTTGATCAAGTTGTGCGACTTCAGCATAGCGATCCATGGCGGCCTTGGTGGCGCAGTACACGCCCCAGCCTGAGCTTGGATTACGACCCGCTCCTGAAGAGATCAGCATCACGCGTAGATCGCTCGCCTGTGTCGCACCGGCCAAGACGACTGCCGTTAGGTAGATGGCCGAAGTGATATTGACCTGAAAGGCCTGATTGATCACCGCGATATCAGTAAGATCTTGCGACTGAGCAATTGGGGTGACCACGCCAGCGTTATGAATAAAACGCACGCTGGTGTGTTTGGCGAGCAAAGGCTTGAGCTGCGCAGCGGCCTGCTCAAGTGCCTTGGTGTCACCTAAGTCGACGTTGATTTGTGTAAGGGTCGTGCCATGTGTTTTGGCGGTAGCAGCCAATGCTTCAGAGGACGCGCGCGACAGCGTCACCAAGTGTTCGCCGCTATGTGCCAGTTGGGTTGCCATGACGGCACCCAAGCCGCGTGTGGTGCCAGTCAGAATGGTGAGTTGCGTCATCTGTTAAACCCCTTGTTTTAAGCTAGCCTGGATAAACGGATCAAGATCACCGTCTAAAACCTTTTGTGTGTTTGAAATTTCAACATTGGTACGTAAGTCTTTGATACGGCTTTGATCAAGCACATAAGACCGAATCTGATGACCCCAGCCCACATCGGTCTTTGCGTCTTCCATCTTTTGCTGTTCAGCCATGCGGTTACGCATTTCAAGCTCAAACAAACGCGACTTCAACATTTGCATGGCTTCGGCGCGGTTGCGATGTTGCGAGCGATCGTTTTGGCACTGCACCACGATATTGGTGGGGATGTGCGTAATACGCACGGCCGAGTCGGTTTTGTTAATGTGCTGGCCACCCGCACCGCTGGCGCGATAGGTGTCGATGCGCAAATCAGCCGGGTTGATATCGATTTCGATCGAGTCATCAACCTCGGGGTAGACAAATACGCTGGCAAACGAAGTGTGGCGACCACCCGACGAATCAAACGGGCTCTTGCGCACTAAACGATGTACGCCGCTTTCAGTGCGTAAAAAGCCAAAGGCGTATTCGCCTTCAATTTTGATGGTGGCGGATTTGATGCCGGCCACTTCGCCTTCAGATTCTTCAAGAAGCTCGGCTTTAAAGCCTTTGCGTTCGGCGTAGCGTAAGTATTGACGCAGCAGCATCGAGGCCCAGTCTTGCGCCTCAGTGCCGCCGGCGCCTGCCTGAATATCTAAAAAGCAGTTCAGTGGATCAGCCGGATTTGAGAACATCCGGCGAAACTCCATGCCCTCAAGTGTGGCTTGAAACTGCGCAGCGTCGGCTTCAATCGACTCAAGGGTGTCGTCGTCGCTGTCACTGGCCGCGAGCTCAAAGAGTTCAAGCGAGTCAGTGATGGCTTGTGCGAGTTGGCTTAAGGTGTCGACGACACCTTCGATGTTCTTCTTTTCACGGCCCAGTTCTTGGGCGCGTTTTGGGTCGTTCCAGACGTTTGGGTCTTCTAGTTCGGCGTTAACAACGTGCAGACGTTCAGCTTTGACATCGTAGTCAAAGATACCCCCGAAGCGCACGTTCGCGCGCCGCGTAATCGATTAAACGCGAAGAGATTTGATTCTGACGTTCTGCTTCCATCTGCTTTGAATTCCACGATCTGGTGATTTAACTCGGTAGTTTAACGGAGAAAGGCGAGCGCCCGCGCTGTTACCTGGGGCGACCATGCATGCGTTGGACCGGTAGCCGGTTATTGCCTCAGGCTGCCTCAGGTCGCCTCAGCATGCTCAATCACCAGTTGCACCGTGATTCGACCATTCCAGACGTTTTGATCAAGCCGGTAGGCCACTTTTACAAACTCGGGCAGGCTATCGATACGGTTAAACCAGATGGCGTCAAAGCGCTGGTGGCCGCGTTCGAGAGACAGCTTTAAGTGTTTTTCGCCAACCAATTTCTGGCTGCGCACCAAAAAGTCATCTAAAAACAAGGGGGCAGCAAAACCTGCGCCCCAGACTTCTTGTTCAAGCATCACGGCGACTTGGGCGTTGGCAAAGCCTTGCTCAAGCGAACCATCGGTTTCGATCACGGGCTCAAAACTTTTGCGACCAGTCATTTCAATCACGGCTTGCTCGAAGGCGGGTGAAAACTGTTCAAAATCGTCGCGCCCAAGTGTTAAGCCTGCCGCCATGGCGTGCCCACCAAATTTGCGGATGAGTCCGGGGTGGCGCTTTGAGACCAAATCCAATACGTCGCGTAAATGCACATCGGGGATCGAGCGGCCCGAGCCACGCAGCTCATCGTCACCGGCGGGGGCAAAGGCAAGTGTCGGACGAAAGAATTTTTCTTTAAGTCGTGAGGCCACCAAGCCCACTACACCTTGATGCCAGTCTGGATGAAACACGCACACCGATGCTCCGATTTTGCCCGCTTGAATTTGCTCGGTGGCCGCGAGGGCCTGCTCTTTCATGACGCCTTCGATTTGCCGGCGCTCGCGGTTGATGGTGTCGAGTTCGCGCGCCAGTTCGAGCGCTTGGGTATCGTCATCGGTGGTCAGGCAACGAATCCCTAAGCCCATATCGGCTAAGCGACCTGCAGCATTGATGCGCGGGCCCAAGGCAAAGCCTAAATCAAAGCCACTGGCCGCTTGTGGATTACGCGCTGATACGGCAAACAACGCCCGGATGCCAGGCTGCATCAGCCCGCGGCGCATTCGATCGAGGCCGCGCGTGACCAGTAAGCGATTGTTTGGATCGAGTTTGACCACATCGGCTACGGTACCTAGGGCGACCAGATCGGCTAAGGCGTCTAAGCGTGGCCCACCGTTTTCGGGATACACACCGCGCGTGCGAAGTTCAGCGCGTAAAGCTAGCATCAGATAAAAAATGACACCAACACCAGCAAGATTTTTTGACGGAAAGCCACAGCCAACTTGGTTGGGGTTCACGATGGCAAGCGCGTCGGGCAAAGTTTGGCCTGGCAAATGATGGTCGGTGACGATCACGCCAATGCCTTGGGCATTGGCCTCGGCGACGCCTTCAACACTGGCAATGCCGTTGTCAACGGTAATTAACAGGTCGGGTTTGCCGGCATGATGCACGAGGGCTAAATCGACCACCGCAGGCGACAGGCCGTATCCCGTTTCAAAGCGATTGGGCACTAAATAATCGACGTCGGCACCCATGGCGCGCAAGGCGCGCAGGCCGACAGCACAAGCGGTGGCGCCATCACAGTCGTAGTCTGCCACAATTAGCATCTTTTTATGAGCGGCGATTGCATCGGCCAGCAACTTGGCCGCATGCTCGGCATGGGTGAGTGTGGTGGGCGCCAGCATCGCCGGCCACTCAAGCTGTACATCTTTAGTTTGGGTAATGCCACGCGCTGCCCACAGTCTGGCGAGTAGAGGATGCACCCCTGAAGCTTCAAGCCGTTGGGTGGTCGTCAAATCGACACGTCGGACGGTTAGTTTGGGAGATTCCACCAAGTATTCCAGGGTTGTGGTCGTGGTGCTACGAGGGCGTTCCACCAGCGTTTTTGTGCGGGCGTCAAGACAACGCAGCGTTGTTGGCCGGTTAGGGTTAGGCTCGTGTTTGGCTCGAGGGTGCTGAGGTGTTCAGACAAGGCCGGAAGCGCGGCAATCCAGGCGGCCCAATCGCCTTGTAAGTAAGGGATGTGCAGGCCCTCGTAGATGAGGGCTGAAGAGAGGGTTGCGGTTTGGGGTTGAGTCGCGGCCAAGGTTTCTTTTTGAGCTCGAAGCCGGTTCGGAGTCTCGACAGTTGTCTGCAAAGCAGGCTGACTAGGGCTCCATCCTTGCGCCCCACCAAATAGCCATAAGCTATTGATCGGCACTTCGCCTCGCTCGGCTCGGGCAAGATTGACTGGGTGCTCGTGCCAGACCATCTGAATTTCGTTTAACAAGCGACGCCATTCGCGCAGGCTATCTTCTTGCGGCCACCAGTCTGTCAACCTCATTTCAGCCATCGCCGCGGGTGTGAGTGACCGGGTGCTTGCGCTCGGGTCAAGCCAGATCCGCCACTGCCTGGCATTAATCGGTAAAGCCGAGATCGCTCGGCCAGCCCACAGCCCTGACACCGCATCAAATAAGGCGTCAGCCTCGTGAGTGGTGACCTCAAACGAGGCCGGGTGGGCAATTGTTGCACCCTCGCGCCCGACCGAAATCGCGCTTAATTCGGCTAGCCAGACGGTTTCAGCGGGGTTTTTGACCCCCGCGTGCAATGCCGCGAGGCCTGTGCCCAGATTGGCGCCCGCAGACGGCGAATAGCCCATTTGCTGCAACCTGACCGCCTCAAAGGGCGTGCAACCAGTGTGCTCGGGTGCGAGCTCTTGAACCGTTGCGACCAGCATTTTCAAGCGCTCGACTAACACAGGGCAGTGCTGCTCGACCTGCGCAAGCAGATCTTTGGCGACGTTAGAGGGGGGCAGCGCCCCGGGAATTAAAAGAGACATAGGCGGATTGTAGTGGGATGCCGAGGGGTTTGTTGAATAAACCGAGGGTCATTGGGTGGTAGAGCATCCTGGGTGAACGGTTAGCGATCGAACGAACCCACCGCGATCTGTGACAGGTTTGATGCAATAATGCCGCTGTGTTCAAACTACCTTACGAATTGTGGATTGGCGCCCGTTATGCGGGCCTGAGCAGCTTGCGCGGTCGCAAAGGCCGACGTGATCGCTTTGTCTCGTTTGTGGCGGCGACGTCGATGGCCGGTATCGCACTCGGTGTCGCCGCCCTAATCGTCGTATTGTCGGTCATGAACGGTTTTCAAAAAGACGTGCGCGACCGTATGTTGTCGGTTTTGCCGCATATTGAAATTTACGCGCCGGGCGCTGATGCCGAGCGCACCGTCAGTCAAGCCCCCGAGCTGATCGCAGCGGCCAAAAAATCACCAGCTGTTTTGGCGGGTGCGCCCTTTGTGTCGGCGCAGGGTATGTTGATGCGTGGCCAAGAGTTACGTGGCGTGCAAGTGCGGGGCATTGACCCGGTTGCTGAAAAAAACGTGTCGCAGGTGGGCAGCCAAATGGTGCGGGGTCGCTTAACTGAGCTGAAGGCCGGCGAATTTGGCATTGTGCTTGGTCAAGATCTGGCCGATGTGCTGAACGTGCGCATTGGACAAACCATCATGATGATGGCCCCGTCTGCCAACATCAGCCCTGCGGGTTTTTCGCCACGGATGCGTCAGTTCACCTTGGTCGGTACCTTCCGCTCGGGCCACTATGAATACGACTCGTCGCTCGCGTTTGTAGATGTGACCGATGCGGCAAAGCTGTTTCGTGACAGCGCGATGGCCGGTGTGCGGTTGCGGGTCAATGATATGTATCGCGCCCCTGAAATTGCGCAAGAGTTGGTACCTTTACTGCCAACCACCGTGGCTGTCGCAGACTGGTCTCGTAACAACCGCACCTGGTTTGCAGCGGTGCAAACTGAAAAGCGGATGATGTTTTTGATTTTGGCGTTGATCGTGGCAGTCGCCGCGTTTAACCTTTTGTCCTCGCTTGTGATGGCGGTCAAAGACAAACAATCTGATATCGCTATTTTGCGCAGTTTTGGTTCAACGCCTGGTGAAATCGCTTGGATATTTTTAGTTCAAGGTGCGCTGATTGGCGTGATCGGCACGGTTTTGGGCGTGGTGGGTGGTTCTGCCATTGCGCTCAATATTGACGTCATCGTGCCCGCTATCGAGCGTATGATCGGTGCCCAGTTCTTGCCACGCGAAATCTATTTCATCAGTACCTTGCCCTCTGATCCACGCCTGTCTGACATTACGAGTATCGGCATCACCTCGTTGATCATGTCGCTGTTGGCTACACTGTATCCAAGCTGGCGCGCCTCGCGTTTGCAACCCGCCGAGGTCTTGCGCCATGACTGATTTCGCTTTGAAAGCCGCGCACTTATCCAAACATTATGACGATGGTTCAAATCGTATCGATGTGTTGGTAGATGTGAACATTGCGATTGCGCGCGGTGAAATGGTTGCAGTGGTGGGGGCTTCGGGTTCGGGCAAAAGCACCTTGCTGCACGCCCTTGGTTTGTTGGATTTACCCAGTTCGGGTGCGATCACGGTTGCAGGGCAAGCCACTGAAGGGTTATCTGAAGCCCAGCGCAGCCGCTTGCGTAATCATGCCTTAGGCTTTGTGTATCAGTTTCATCATTTGCTGCCTGAGTTTTCGGCGCTGGATAATGTGGCCATGCCTTTGATTGTGCGTCGCGAATCACGCCAACAGGCCAGGGTTCAGGCGCAAAAGATGCTTGAACTGGTGGGCCTGCAGGCAAGGGTGCAGCATTTTCCGGGTCAGTTATCCGGTGGTGAACGCCAGCGCGTGGCGTTGGCGCGCGCTCTAGTTGCCCAGCCCGCGTGCGTGTTGGCCGATGAACCCACCGGCAATCTTGATCGCCACACTGCACAACAAATGTTTCGCTTGCTTAAACAAGTGAACGCCGAAGCAAAAACTGCCTTTTTGATTGTGACCCATGATCAAGAGCTTGCAGCCTTGGCCGATCGCCGCCTGTATATGGAGGCAGGGCGCTTGGTGGATGCGTCTTGACGCGATGCTGTTTGACACACACTGCCATTTAGACGCGGCAGAATTCGACCACGATCGTGAGCAAGTGATTGCACGGGCCCAAGCTTCGGGCGTAAAAGCCATTGTGATCCCAGCGGTTGAAGTGGCGAACTTTGAACGTGTACGTCTGTTAGCCCATTCGTTTGAACAGGGCTTTTATGCGTTGGGTATTCATCCAATGTATGTTGAGCGTGCAGAGCCCGAGGCCTTGGCGCAACTGCGAGACGCGTTGCTGCAACACCGTGCTGATCCAAAATTGATTGCGGTGGGTGAAATTGGGCTTGATTTTTTTATCCCTGAAATTTCATCTGGCGAGCCGCGCGCTAAGCAAGAATTGTTTTTCGAGGCGCAGTTAAAACTCGCGCTTGAGTTTGATTTGCCCGTGCTGCTGCATGTGCGACGTTCGCAAGACACCATACTGAAATACCTGCGGCGCCATCGTGTGCGCAGCGGGATTGCGCATGCCTTTAATGGCAGCCTGCAACAGGCGCAGCAATTTGTTGAGCTTGGTTTCGCCTTAGGGATTGGTGGGGCGATGACGTTTGAACGTGCGTTGCAAATTAGGCGATTAGCGACAGAGCTTGATCTAAGCGCCTTGGTGCTTGAGACTGATGCGCCTGATATTTCTCCGGCGTGGCTTGCGAGGGGGGCTCGCAATGAGCCTAATGAGGTTCTGCAGATTGCGCAGGTTCTGGCTGAATTGCGTGGGTGTTCACTAACAGAAGTTGTAACGGTGACTGCTAAGGCTGCGCGTCGGGTTTGCCCAGACCTGACGGTGGGGTAGCCTAAATTAGCGTTGACTTCGAGCAATAGATAAAAGTGCGTTGGTACAGAAGTTGAAAATATGAGTTGTTTTTTGTAAACAATTTACAGCTTCAAGATGACCCAAAATTTGCAAATATATTTGTAAAAATGCATAGCCATCTAGCAGCGGCGCGAACCCTCTAGATAATCCAACACTTCGTACGCGCGATCGAAGACACTTCAATAGTTTTTGCCTCCTCGTTTCAATCATTTGAGTGCTCGGTCTCTTGCCTGATGTTGTTGCCCCAGGTCTTATCCTTATTGCTGTGTATGTGGGCTGCGCCAATTTTTGCGGCAGGACCTAGTGGCGGTGTTGTTTCTGCAGGGTCTGCGACCATCACGCAGTCAGCTTCGCAAACTACCATTAAGCAAACGTCTGAGAAAGCCGTTTTGAATTGGAACAACTTCTCAATTGGTAGCGGCTCGACGGTGAGTTTCGTGCAGCCTTCGGTTTCGTCGATTGCGCTCAACCGCGTCACGGGCTCTCAAGCGTCGGTGATCCAAGGTTCGTTGCAGGCTAACGGACAGGTGTGGGTGCTCAATCCAAATGGCGTATTGATTACGCCCGGTGGTCAAGTGACTGCAGGAAGCTTTTTAGCAACCACCCGATCGTTGACCGATCAACAATTTATGGCCGGCAATTACGCGTTTACTGACGCTGACCGGGCTGGCGCAAGTGTCGTCAATCAGGGCCGAATTGTTGTAGCCGAAGGTGGCTACGCGGTCTTGACGGGTGAAGCCGTTCGCAACGAAGGCTACATTGAAGCGAATTTAGGACAAGTTGTGCTTGGCGGAGCGAAGGCGTTCACGCTCGATATTAGTGGCGACAATACCCTAGCGTTTGTGGTGACAGCGCCTGTCGACGTAACGCCAACCGACGGTAAAGCAATTGTCGATAACACTGGTTCGATTCAAGCCGCGGGGGGGCGTGTATTGATGACTGCCCGTGCGGCATCGCAAGTGGTTGGGCAGGTGATTAATACAGATGGGGTTGTTGCCGCAACGTCTGCGCAGATGGTGAACGGCAAGATCGTGTTGGATGGTGGTAGCGGTTCGGTAAGTGTCGCAGGCAAGTTGAATGCTAGCGGTAAGGGTGCTGACCAGACCGGTGGTGCGATCGATATCAACGCACAAAAAATTCAAATTAAAGCCCCCGCGAATTTAGATGTGAGTGGCGACACCGGCGGCGGCAGGATCGCAATTGGTGGAGGTGGGCCCAACACGCGCACGCAAAGTTTTACCCCAGCAGTATCCACCACAATTGCATCGGGTGCCCGCCTGGATGCTTCGGCGCTGACGCGTGGTGACGGTGGCGAGGTTGTAGTGTTTACAGACTTGAAGAACCCCTTGGCGTTGACTCAAGTGGCAGGCTCGTTGATTGCGCGGGGTGGTGCTCAAGGCGGTAATGGTGGGTTTGTTGAAACGTCTGGGTATCGCTTGGATGTAAATGGGATTGTTGTGAATACGCTGGCACCGAAAGGCCGACGTGGGCTTTGGTTATTAGACCCTGAGGATATTGTTATCAGCGGTGACGTTACCAGTACCGGAGATGTAGGTTGTGCCAAGACAGCTGGAGGACTTACCAATTGCTCGACCGTGAACGCGACTGATTTAGCGACCTTACTCAGTGCCGGAACCGATGTTACCCTGACTGCCGGTAAGTCGATCAGGGTTTCAACCCCACTGAGTTGGGCGGGGGTGACTGAAGACTCTGGTGGGACAACTGAAGGCAAGACCTACCCAACACTGACTTTCAATGCTGGTACCTCAATTACGATTGGGTCGAACATTGGCGGCAGAGGCCAGTTAATCATGAACGCCGCTGGCGATGTAAATATCAACGCAAAAATCAAAATCGATTTTTGGTCGACTTTCGGGACTGGGGTCGTAACGATCGATGCTGGGGGAGCTTTGTCGGTCACGCAGACGATCGCTACCGGTACGGTGAGGTTGAGTTCAGGCAGAGGGATGACGATACAGGACAACGTGTTTGCTCAAGGCACCTTATTTCTGGATGCCAATACAGTGGCTGGCAGCAACGCAGATTTGAGTATTACAACCGGGTTGAATCCGTCGAATCTTGAGGCGAATGCGCGTCTTGGTTCGCTGACTGTTAGTGAGGCAGGCTCAATCAGTGTGACGGACAACTTGTCACTGAAGGCTCAGACCGTAAATATCAATGGCGCGGTTTCAGCGACCGCAGTGGGCAGTACCGTCTCGATTGAGGGGGCTTCGGCCGTTAACATTAATAGTGCGGTGAGTGGTGGCACCATTAGTGTGACTTCCGCCGCCGGCGGTAAGATTGACATCAGAGCTGATCTGACTGCTTCTGCTGAAGCGGGGATCACGCTTACTTCACCCACCTTGGAGATCAACCATATCCCCTTGCACGGAAACGTCACGCTGAACAATAACGACGTCTACTGGGGAACGATGGGGACCTATTCGGGGGGCACGGGGTCGATCTTTACAATTGGCGCGCCGTCCACTGCAGGCATCACGACTCTTTATTTGTCAAACGACACGAATGTTCAGGCCTCGCGTATCAACATCAATAATCCGCTAAAAATTTACAGTGCCCCCACGACACCCCGACAATTAACCCTGCTTGCGAACCAAATCCCGAGTCGCGAAACGACACGAGGGGTTGTTCTAAGTGCCTCTGTGACCGGTGTGAATAGCTCGAAACTTGTTATTTCCGACAATTTGTTGGCGTCTGGCGGTGCTCAGACGATTAGCTTGACCGGTACTCCTGCCAGTCAAGCGACCTTTACCCTTGGGGCAGGGGTGCCGCAAACAGAAGGGACCGTATCCTATTTGACAGCCCCCAACGTAAAAACCGTTGTGATCGACAACAGCGGAGTAGTCGGAGGTGGTAGCGGTGGAAGTGGGGGTGGTGGTGAAACCACGGTCACCACGCCGGCGATTGACTCAACGGCCGCTTCTGCTGCGGCGAAGGTCGCAGCAGAGGCCGCTGCGGCCAAAGCTGCCGTTGATGCTGCTGCAGCGAAAGCAGTGTCTGACGCAGCAGCGGCTCGGGCAGTGACCTTAAACACCGCAACCAAAACGGTCGTCGATCAAGCTGTAACGCTTACGGTTGCGGCTACCACGGCGACCAGTGCAGCAGTGGTTGTGGTGCCCGCACCCGCGCCTGTGACGACCACTGGTGCAAATGCCGCTACCGCTAACACGTCGACGACGAGTTCGACTGCGGACACAAGTAGCACGAGCGCGACTACAAGCACTTCTACGACGAGCACCACTTCAACAAGTGCTGCCACCACGAGCACGACGGCGAGTTCATCAACGAGCACTTCAACAACCACCGCGACGACTGCCGTAGCAACGAACACTACCACTGGTAACGCACAAAGCACGGCAGTGACGCAAGAGTTTGTCGAGCCTGTCACTGTGACTGCGTTAAGCAACACCACTACCTCTAAAAATGACCCTGGCGATAGCTCGGCAGCAACGACATCCTCGACGACTGGGCCCACCTCGCAAACGGCAACGCCTGCAGCCTCTGCCACTGCAGCGCCCGCGGCTCCTGCACTGACCCCCGTTACTGTTAGCAAAGATGGTGCTGACGCAGGTGACTTCACGCTTCAAACCGTCAAGCCTCCAGCTCCGGTCACTGCGCCTAAGCAACAGGCACGCAACACTGAGCGAGTGAGTACCACCGCCGTGTCACCTGGAATCAGTCTGCAAAGCACGCAAAAAACGCCACCTCCTTCGGGCTCGGTGCTTGGCCGTGAAATTTCAGGGGTCGGAAACAGCTCCGCGTGGTAGTGCGTGACGCGAATGTCAGCTTGTTGATTCAGTATGTGAACTAAGCCCTTGAAACATATCGTTGTTTTTAGTTAACGCTTTGTGCGTTCGCGAACGGACAATAAGCGCAAGGCTGGGTATCTAAATGCACGTTACGGCTGCGAAGCTCGGATTGGCGGGCACACCTCTATTCGCAGTGGGGTTTGTTCTGCACACTATCAAAATCACAAGATTGCTTGTGTAAGTTTTGCTGAGCATTGAGCCTACTACTTGAAACAAGCCTGTTCTTACTACGACGTTCGTCTAGTCCTGACGTTTAAGGCGTTTGACCGTCGGTGCATTGCGTTCTTGTTGATGTGTTGGGTCGCGCAATTATCCTTTGCAGCGGGCCCAAGCGGTGGCGCTGTGTCTGCGGGCTCTGCGACAATCACGCAGTCGGCTGCGCAAACCACTATCAAACAAACCACAGACAAGGCAGTCATTAACTGGGGCAACTTCTCAATTGGCGGCGGCTCGTTGGTGCGCTTTGTCCAACCCTCCGCGTCTTCAATTGCACTGAACCGAGTGACAGGTAGCCAAGCGTCGGTGATTCAAGGTGCTTTACAAGCCAACGGCCAAGTGTGGGTGTTGAACCCAAACGGTGTGTTGATCGCACCCGGGGGCCAAGTTGTCGCAGGCAGCTTTTTGGCCACGACGCGCGCGTTGACTGATCAACAATTTATGGCTGGTCATTACGCCTTTACAGACGGAGGCGTGGCTGGCGCCAGCGTTGTGAATCAGGGCAGTATTGTCGTGGCCGAGGGTGGCTATGCCGTGTTGGCGGGCGAAGCCGTGCGCAACGAAGGCTACATCGAGGCCAACTTAGGGCAAGTGGTGTTGGGCGGTGCGAAGGCGTTTACGTTGGATATTACTGGTGATAACACCTTGGCATTTGTCGTGACGACGCCCGTTGACGTGACCCCAGCAGATGGCAAAGCCATCGTTGATAACACTGGTTCGATTCAAGCCGCTGGAGGGCGTGTGCTGATGACCGCGCGCGCTGCCTCACAGGTGGTGGGGCAGGTGATCAATACGGATGGTGTGGTTGCGGCGACTTCGGCGCAGATGGTGAACGGAAAGATTGTGTTGGATGGCGGTGCCGGTTCGATCAGTGTTGCGGGCAATCTTAACGTTAGCGGTAAGAGTGGAGGGCAAACTGGTGGTGCGATTGATGTCAACGCACAAAAAATTCAGGTGAAATCCACGGCAAAGCTAGATGTGACTGGCGATGCGGGCGGCGGAAAAATCGCCATCGGTGGCGGTGGAGCCAACACACGCACCCAAAGCTTTACACCAGCAGAGTCAACCACAATTGCAGCGGGTGCGCGCTTGGACGCTTCGGCGCTGACGCGTGGTGATGGTGGTGAAATTTTGGTACTTACAAATTTGACGAATCCCTTGGCGTTCACGCAAGTTGCTGGCTCGTTGATTGCGCGTGGTGGTACACAAGGGGGCAATGGCGGGTTTGTTGAAACTTCGGGGTATCGGCTGGATGTAAACGGAATCGTTGTTGCGACTAATGCACCAAAAGGTCGGATTGGACTCTGGTTGTTAGATCCTGACACTATCTTCATTAGCACTGCGGGCCCAACTGGAGTGATTGGAACCGACTCGTGTTCTAACTCAGTAGGAGGGCTGACCAATTGCTCGACAATTAAAGTAAGCGATTTAGTGGGCCGACTGAACGGAGGTGAGGAAACCGGCGCCTCTGATGTGGCGTTGTCAGCGACAAGCGGAATCACAGTAGACGGTGGGATTAGCTGGTCATCAAGTAAAAGACTGACCTTATCGGCTACCGGACCAACAGGCTATATCAACGTAAACAAGTCAATCAGCAACACTAGCGACGAGGGAGGCGAGTTAGTGCTGAATGCAAATGCAATCAATGTGTATGCAGGCGTTTCAATGGCGAGCGGGGATGTTACGGCAACTGGCACCGGCGTCGCGAGCCGCTTCAGTTTGACGGCGCTGGCTGGTACGCTTACCGCGAATAATATCCGTATCAGTGCGGCGACTGTCGAAATCAATAAGGCTGTCACTGCAACGGGGATTTTTTCAATCGCAGAAGCCTCAACTGTGACGATTGCTAGTGCAATCACAGCAAACTCAATTAGCGTGACTTCCACGACCGGCGACGGCACGATTGCTATTCAAGCAAATCTTTCGCAAGGTGGTGGCGGGACCACACTGAGCGCAAAAGAAGTGACTTTTTCTGGGGGACCCCTAACGACAAACGGCCTGTTAACGGTAGAGGCTACGACTGCGATTACGCTAGATACAGTGTTGAACGTTGATCGGGTCACGCTGACTGCCCCGAGAATTAACGTGAATGCAACGCAAACTTCGGGCTTTTTCACTTTTGCCGCAAGCACAGTGAATTGGGCAGATGGCATTTCATTTTTGGGCGGAGATGGCAGTGGTTTTACGGTAAGCGCGCCAGCTGAACATGGTCCGACAACGTTCGCTTTGGCGTCTGACTTAAGCATTCGCGCATATGAAATTCGAATCAACAATAATCTGAACTGGAGCACGCAAAGGCTGACGCTTAATTCGGACCGAGCGGGCGAAGGCGCAGGCCAGGGTGTTTACATTGCAGGAGGCACGACCCTGACAGGGACTGGAGGGGCCCGATTAAGTATCCCAGTTGATGCTAGTTTCCAACCTGCGGCTCCGACCACGGTGACGTTAAGCGGTACCGAGGCTAATGCGGCATCATTCACACTCGGTACAGGTGCAGGTGCAACGATTCAGACGGCGGATACGGTTCGGTACAAAGCTGCCGCCGCAACCGTCACGGTTACGAATACCGCTTCTGGAGGCGGTGGTGGTGGTGGTGGTGGGTCAAGTTCAAGCGACGGCACGGTTGTCGTCACGCCCGCTGCAACCACGACCACCAGTACTGCGGCTGCATCGGCCGCTGCCAAAGCCGCCGCCGATGCAGCCGCAGCGAAAGCCGTTGCTGCAGCAGCAGCGGCGAAAGCTGCTGAACTGGACACCACAACGAAAGTCGTAGTCGATCAAGCCGCTACACAAGCCGTCGCAACGGTAGTCGCTAGCACAAGTGCAGCGGTGTTTGTGGCGCCTGCGCCGCCGCCCCCTGCCGCCACAACAACGTCTAGCGCGAACTCGACCGCGTCAACGAGTTCTGCTTCAAGTTCAAACAGCACTTCAACAACGACGACTGCCTCAACCACAACCGTAACCACAACTACCACAACAGCCGCCACGACTGGAACGGCTGGCGCAGGGCAAGGCACAACTGTCACACAAGAGTTTGTTGAACCGCTGTCAGTGACGACGCTAAGCTCGACCACGTCAACAGTCAATGACCCAGGCGATACGTCAGCCGCAACCACTTCAACAAATACGGGGCCAGCGTCACAAACAGCTACGCCCGCTAGCACAGCTACCGCAGCGCCCGCAGCGCCTTCGCTCACGCCCGTTGCGGTCAGTAAAGACGGTGCCGACGGCGGCGACTTTACGCTTCAAACAGTCAAGCCGCCAGCGCCTGTGACCACAGCTAAGCAAGAGGCGAGACCAACCGAGCGCACAACGACCACCCCGATATCGCCTGGCATTGCCTTGCAGGCCACACAAAAAACCCCTACGCCATCTGGTTCGGTACTGGGTCGTCAAATTTCAGGTTCTGGGAATAGTTCAAATTGGTAGCCTTCATACTGCAACATAGTCGTAAGTTGAGTAAAGACGAATGGTCAGTCCGCTTGCGCGATGGCTTTGCGCTGCTATTTTTTTTCGTCAGCCTTTTTCTGGTGACGTCGTTGTTTGCACAGACCTCAAGTGCTGGCCTCGATCCAGTGCCTGCAGGCGCTGTGACGCTAGGCGACTCTTTGACGGGCGAGCGCTGCGTTCAACGTGTCAGGCCTGAATTGCAACAAACTGTGTTACTGCAACAGTACTTGTTAGTATGCAAAGATAAGAGCGTAGGCTTTGTGTATGCGCAGGCAGAGGTAGTTGCTCCGAATGCCGCCACAAAAGGCAATCCCATTGAAGCCTTAGAAGCTCAGTTTTTAATCTCAGACGCCTACGCCATTACTGCAGCGCGCATGCAATGTGGCAAGGCGCGCTGGCTTGAACAATCTGAGGGCATGGCGTATAAGCCAGCGGTTCTTGCCTTTGCGTGTACGTTAAATAATGGCGGTTGGCCGCAATTGCTGTTGATACGGGCCTCAGCCAGTAAAATCTTTGTGGCCGAAGGCCCACCGGCGCTCATCCCAGTGATGCTTGAAGCGCTGCGCGCCAAAGATCAGCCTGCGCCTGAAGCGGCCACGCTGCGCGAACAAACTCGCCGCTTGCAAGCGATTTGGGGCCGTCCGATTCGGCTATATAACCAAAATGACTTAGCGTTTTTTGATCAACTGCTGACTGAGGCGCGCATTGCCAATGCGCAAGGTAAGTTTGAAGACAGTGAAACGCTGATACGCAAGGCGCTTTATATCCAAACTCAGTTTTTGGGTGAAGATTCTGAGTTGTTAGTTGGTACTTTATTGGACTTGGCGTTAAACGTCAGTAATAGCGGCCGCTACGAAGAGGCCGCAGCGCTTTTTAGGCGTATCGAGGTATTGAATCGTAAATCCGGCAATCTGCGCAATCGCGCGCGCTATCAAACCTACCTGGGATTTGATGCTGCTAATCGTCGCGAGTTTAGGCAGGCCAGTCAGTACGCTCAGGCTGCTCGTAGTGCCTGGAAAAAAATTGTCGATACCGGTGCCTCACCCTTCGACGGCATGGCGAATCGCGGCTCGGAAGAACTGACTCGTATGAATCAAGGTGAGTTGGCAATGGCGTTGAATTTTGAAGCGCAAATGTCACTCAAGACGCTTGACTTAAGTAATGCGCTTAATCAGGCGGGGCAGGCCTATGAGATTTTGGATGCAGCTGATAACTTACCTTTGTTCTGGAAAGTCGACGTCTTAATGACTTTAGGGGACATCAGCTCAGCGCAAAAGCGCATATCAGCGGCTGTGGTGTACTACAAAAGTGCACTCGCTTACGAACAACGCTTATTTGGCGATTCAGTGAAGGCAATCCGAATCTTAGCCAAGCTTGGTGCAAGTTTGCAGGATGACGGCTTGATCACTGAGGCGGCTGTGTCGTTCAGGCAAGCAATCAAAATGGCAAATGCCTTACCTGCCGGTGCCAGTGCCGCGTTTACTGCAGATGAACTGAGTCGTTACGTACAGGCACTTGCGGCGTTAGCGGATAACCTAAAAGACCCCGTAGCCGTACTAGGGATCTATGCTGAAGCTTTTGAGGCGTTCCAGCGACAAAACTCGTCCGTGGTGCAAAAGACCTTAGCGCGCGCTTCGGCTCGTGTCTTGATCAACAATAAAGACGCGGGCGAAGCCATCCAAAAGCTACAAATGCTAGAGCGTCAGCGTGATTTAGACAAAACTCAACTGGCCAGCGAGACGAGCTTAGCGGATGATCAACGCAGCAAACTGGTTGAAGACGCGTTACTTTCAAAAATAAAAGAGAAAGAGCAACAAATACAAGCGTTACAAGGCGAGGTTGAAAAGCTGAGCCCAGAATATGTTGAGTTGACGCGCGTGCGCCGTGTAAAACTTGAGCAGCTTCAAAGCTATCTGACCCCGACAGAGGGGGTGGCAATCTTTTTGTTGGGTAACACCTCAGGGTTTGTGCAGTTGATTCGTCGCGATTCAGTGACGATTGCACCCGTGACAAAAACGGTTGAGCAGATTTTTGAAGAGATCAAAAGCTTGCGCTTGGGTTTGAGTGTCGAGCAGGGCAGCGTGCAAGCGTTTGATGTAAATAAATCGTTTGCGCTGTTTCAAAGTTTGCTGAGCGGGGTCGATAAAAATTTAGCCGGACTCGAGCATTTAGTGGTGGTGCCTTCTGGCCCATTGGCAAGTTTGCCATTTAGTGTCTTGGTGACGGCGCAGCCAAACATTGCCGATTATGCCAATACCGCTTGGCTTGTGAAGCGTGTCGCGTTAACGCACTCGCCTTCATTGCTGTCGTTCTACGACAAGCGCTCAACGGTGCCCACGCATCAGGCCACGAAAATGTTTTTGGGTTTCGGTCACCCAACGCTTGGACCGGCTTCGGGGTCAACTAAAAATGTGCGTTTGACGAATGCGGTGGCGAGTACGCCAACGCAAGCCGGTCAAGCAGCTGCGACTTCAACCTCAACAACCAGCGCTACCTCGACCAACGTCAAGACCGGAGCGGTTTCATTCAATGCGAAGTTGGCTCCGGTGGTTAAACCGCCTGCTTTTGCAGCGGTGACCTGCCGCGATGGAGGCCCCATCCCACGAAATATTTTGACCGACATGCCTTCGCTGCCGGATACGCAAACTGAACTGCAGACTGTCGCCAATTTTTTGAAAACCTCTGGTCCCGCAGAGCTTTTTGTGGGTGCGCAAGCAACAGAAGCCCGCTTGCGGAGTATTCGCCTCAGCGACTACCGCGTTTTGTATTTTGCAACGCATGGCTTGCTGCCCGGCGAACTGCGGTGTCAGTCTGAACCGGCTCTGGTGTTGTCGCCTCCCGCCGCGGCTGCCGTGACCAAAATTGAAGATGGGTTGTTAGATGCCAGTGAAATTTCGCAGATGAAGTTAAACGCTGATCTGGTGGTGCTGTCAGCCTGCAATACTGCCGGCGGTGGTGATAAGTTTGGTGGCGAGGCCTTAACGGGATTAGCCGAAGCGTTCTTTTTTGCGGGTGCACGTAATTTGCTTGTCACGCACTGGAGTGTGCCGTCTGAGGCAACGACAAGTTTGATGGGTCGCGTATTTGCAAGCTTAGGTCCGGATATGACGCGCAGCAGTGCACGTGCCTTGCAGCAGGCGCAGATTCAAATGCTAGGTATGCCCGCCACCGCGCATCCGGTTTTTTGGGGTGCCTTTGTGTTGCTGGGCGATGGGGCCGAAGAGGGCACCGGGACTGTGAAGAAGATATGAATCGCCGCGCCATTGCGAATCGATTTCAATATCACTTGATCTTGCCTCACGTTCACAGCTTGATTGTGTCTCGAGTACGTATCCTGGGTCTAGCACGAGCCTTATCTGCGACCCTGTCGTTTCTGGTGTTGACTTGGGTCGGTACGTCCGTGCAAGCCGAGACTCTGATTGTCATGGAAGCGCGAGGAATCAGTTTAAAGGCCGGCGCGCAAATTGACGGCGATCAGGTCTTAACGTTGAAAGAGGGTGAGCGCCTGACGTTAATTCGTTCAGACGGTACGGTGTTGACGCTGCGTGGGCCGTTCAGCAAGTCCCCAGCCCCTCCGACAGCGGTGGCGTCTGACCCTAAACAAGCACTCGCGGCGCTTGTGAATACGCGTGCCGCGCGTACAAGTTCAGTAGGTGTGATTCGGGCTGGCGAAGAAGTGATGCCCTTGCCTGAACCCTGGTTGGTCGATTTAAGTCGTTCAGGTATGCGCTGCATGATTGAGGATCAAACAGTGACGTTTTGGCGACCGGCGTCCAGCCAAGAAACGCGCTTTACGCTGGTGCCGTCAGACCGTTCGTACAAGGCAGACTTTATATGGTCCCGCGGTGCAGCGCGCCTCCCGGCAAGCAAACTTGAATTCAAAAACGAATTCAACTTCTTTACGATTCAACAAGCCGATCAAGAGTTTGCCTTGCAATTGATGAAGATCCCCAAGGCCATTGCTGAGGGCGATCGGGTGATTTTGGCTGCGTGGTTGTTAGAAAAGGGCTGCACGCAGCAGGCAGATGCCTTGCTGCGACAATTGGGTGCACCAACGCCATGAGTTTGAATAAGCGCCAAACCAAAGAACTGCTCTCGGCCTTCGCTGCGGCGGTACTTGCCACTGTTTTGGCGTTGGTCGGTGTGCACTATTTAAGTTTTTTAAAGAATCTTGACAACATCTCGAAAGATATCCGCACGGCCGCGTTTCAACCTGCGATACCTCAGGCAAAAGATATTGTGGTTGTCGCGATTAACGAAGGCACACTCGCTCAGTTCGTATACCGGTCACCGGTTGATAGAGAGTTTTTGGCAAATCTGCTGAAGACGCTAGAACAGAAGGGCCCCAAAGTGATTGGACTCGATATCCTGTTTGATCAGGCAACCGAGCCCGCTAAAGATGAATTGCTGAAAGAGACCTTGCGTTCGGTCAAGACGCCTTTGATCGTCAGTTATAGCAACCTTGCGAGCGTGGTGACTGAAGATCAGCTTGAGTACCTCAATGCTTTTGTTCCAGAGCAACAGCGGGCCGCCGCGAACTTGGCGAAAGATCCACTGGATGGCTCAGTGCGTTGGGCGTATCCTGGTGAGAGCGACCCCGACGAGCCCAAGGGCTTCGTGCGTAAGGTGGCCGAGATACTTGGTATCAACACGCCAAAGCGGTTGGTCGAGATTGCGTGGCGTGCGACACCCGACAGCGAGACCGACTCGTTTGCAGTCTACCCAGCCCACGCACTGGCGGTGTTGCCTGATGCTTGGTTTAAAGACAAGGTGGTACTGATTGGTGCTGTGTTGTCGATCACGGATCGACACGAAACGCCCTTGGCGGTGATCGAGGGTGATGGTGATCGTGGATCAATGCCAGGTGTGATGATTCATGCGCACAGTTTGTCGCAAGTATTAGATGCCCGACCCGAGCCAGGATTTCAGTTGTTTGGTTCAAACCTGCTGGTCTTGTTTGCCGCAGTCTTCGGTATTGCAATCGGTCTATTAAAAAAAGGCATCCTCTTTAACGTGATCGTCAGTTTGGTGCTGGTGGTATGTGGCTGGGTCGGGGCAATGTTAGGGCACCGGTATGGTTTGCCGCTTGTACCCTTAGTTGCCCCCACGATGGCGCTCGGTCTGTCAGTGTGGTTTATGGACATGCTGATCGGAAAGGCTGAACGCAAGCAAAAGCAGTTTGTACAGGGCGCGTTTTCGCGTTACGTGTCGC
>CALFXX010000152.1 GCA_937952975.1 uncultured Alcaligenaceae bacterium | reverse complement strand
GCTGACCTCTTGCATGCCATGCAAGCGCTCTCCCAGCTGAGCTATACCCCCAAAAAACTAAAGCCAGAACATTTAACAGCTTAAAGCACCAGCTATTGAACTGCTCTGACTTCGATCTTGGCACTGAGAAAAAAGCACACAGTGTGTCTACAGCGAAGAAGCGAGATTATGCCTAATTTTTGGCTCTTATGCAAGTCGGGTTGCTAATCGCCGATTTCAGCGCGAAACGGCGAATGCAGCCCTTGCATGTAGCGATCGATACCAGTGCGCTCTTGTTCTAAAAAGCGCTCGACAGCATCAGCGAAGGCTGGATGGGCAAGCCAATGGGCCGACTGTGTCTGCACGGGTTCAAAGCCGCGGGCAAGTTTGTGTTCACCTTGGGCGCCGCCCTCGACAAGGGCGATATCGTTTTGAAGAGCCCATTCGAGAGGGGTGTAGTACGCCAATTCAAAGTGCAGGCAATCAACATGTTTTAAGGCGCCCCAGTAGCGTCCGTATAACCTGCGCTGACCATGGGTGGTATCTAGCCATAGCAGCGACGCGGCGATCGCTTGCTCGCCCTGATAGGCTAGAGCAATCACACAGTGTTCAGAAAGCGTTGCGCCAACCGTTTCAAAGAAAGCGGGGGTGAGGTAGGGCGGGTTGCCACGCTGATGATAGGTGTTGGCGTAACAACGATAAAAAATATCCCAGTGTTCTGAGGTCAGTGCAGCGCCGGTGAAAACCTTAGTCGTCACACCGGCGTCTTTCACTTTACGCCGCTCGGCACGGATTTTTTTTCGTTTCGGCTGTGTCAAGGAGGCGAGGAACGCTTCAAAGTCTGACCACGCGCGGTTAAACCAATGAAACTGAGTGTGTTTGCGTGGCATGCACCCAGCGGCGCAGAGGGCAGCCGTGTCTGCCTCGTTGGTATAGAGCACATGCAAGGACGACAGCTTGCTTTCTGTTGCCCACTGAAGCAGTGCCTGAGCGGCCGCAGGGCGGTGGGCATCGCTGGTGAGCAGGCGCGGACCTGGCACTGGGGTGAAGGGCACTGCGGCAAGCCATTTGGGGTAATACTGCAGGCCGTGGCGTTGGTAGGCGTCTGCCCAGGCCCAGTCAAACACGAACTCTCCGTAAGAGTGTCCTTTGGCATACAGCGGGACGGCGGCCACGAGTTTGGAAGTTGTTGAGTCAACGGTGACCGCGCCAAGGGTGTCCCAAAGCAGTAGGTGCTGGGGCTTCCAACCGGTATCGGGTGTGACGCTGCCAGAGGTTTCAAACGCCTTTAAAAAAGCGTGCTGACAGAGTACCGAGCCACCACTTTGCGTCACGAGCGCGTTCCATAGGGCAGGATCGATCTCATCGATATGGTCAATGACTTGTAGATGCAAGGGGGTCATTGTGTGGGTCGCTTGCTACGGCGAAATAGCGCAAAGAGCAAAGTAAATCCTGCTAACAACAACACAGGTAGGTTGCCGAGCGCGCTGTAAGGTGTGAGTCCGCGTTGGCCTTGAACGCTGATATCTAGCACGCCAGCGCGATGGGGCGGCAACATTGCGAGAGTGTTGCCTTGCTGGTCGATCACACCAGTCATGCCTGTATTTGTGGCGCGAAGCATCGGACGTGCAGTTTCAATTGCTCGCATACGTGCCATCTGCCAGTGTTGGCGTAAGGCCCATGAGTCGCCAAACCAGCCTAAATTGCTAAAGTTCGCCAAGATGGTTGCGCCTTGATCGGCTTTTGCCAAATTGCCTAATTCGATCGCCGGCAGAAGCTCTTCTCCAAAGACGTCTTCGTAGCAAATATTGGGGGCGACATGTTGACCAGCTACGGCAAAGGGCAACTGTGGCTCTGATCCGCGATTGAAGTCGCCCATCGGGATCGCTAACAAGTCGACGAACCAACGAAACCCCCACGGAACGAATTCGCCGAACGGCACGAGATGTTGCTTGTCGTACCGTAAGGCGTTGTGACCGCTGATCAACGCGTCAAGTGACGTTGTGGCGTCGATGCCAATCACGCTGTTTGTGTACGTGCCAGTCGTTCGGTCAAACAGCGCTGCACCCATCATGAGGGTGCTATGTTGTTCGATGGCTAAGGCGCGCCAGGCATTCCAGCTGGCTGGGCTCAATTGATGTTGAAAAACAGCCAGCGCAGTTTCAGGCAACAAAACAAGTTGAGGCGAAGGCACACCTGCTGGGGTGGGGGTGGCCGCTAGCTTAAGGTGCGTCTCAATCGTATTTTGGATATGACTAGGAGTAAATTTGATACCTTGTTCAATATTGCCCTGCACCAGTCTTACCGCTAAGGGCTGTCCGTTGGTGGTCGCCCAGGTGTGCTGCTTCAGCCCCCAACCAGCGATCGCCAACGCAAGTGCAAGCAGGCCAACCAAGGCGTTTTTTGGCTGATGGGTCGGTGTGCGTTGCGCGACGCTAACCATCGCAGCAAGTGCGGCCGCGGCAAACGCGGTGATAAACGTGACCCCATAAACTCCCAGTACAGGTGCCCAGCCCGCAAACCAGCTATCAAGATGAGCATAGCCACTATTGAGCCAGCCGAAGCCGGTAAATAATGTGCCGCGCAGCCACTCAAATAAGGTCCAAGCGGCGGCCCACACCAAGGCAGACCCAATCAGTTCAGTGGGTGCATGCGTGTTTCTTGGATATTGCCGCGTACTGAGTTTGTGAGTCAGTGCAGCGGCAAGTGACGCATACACAGCTAAAAAAGCGCTGAGTGCTACCAACGCCGCGATAGCCAACGGCAGCGGCATGAGCCCATAGGTGTGCATGCTGATCGTGAGCCAATACAGCCCAATCACGAAGTGTGCCAACGCAAACAGCCCAGCTCGTCGCGCAGCCATTAGGGCATTGGGCGCGCGCCACACGCAATGCACAAGCCAGGCCATTGTGCTTAATTCAAGCGGGCTCAGCACCCACGCTGGCAGCGGGCCTGGCGCAAAACTTAACGCGTGCACTGCACCTGCAAGCAGCAAACCGAGTGCCAGGCGCCATTTAAGCCACCACGCTTGCACGGTCTAGTCGACCTTCGTAGTGTGCGCGCCATCGCTGACCAGGCGGCGTTTTACGCGCAACCACAGCGCACGTCTGGCATCAGCTCGCATCACCTCGATGCGCAAATCTTCATGCACGCAAAAATCACCGCGGTGCGGGATACGACCTAGCGCATGCGCTAACCAACCGCCTACCGTGTCGTAGTCGCCATCGGGCAAGTTGGTGTTCAGTGCACTGTTAAAGGCTTCGATCTCGGTCGTTGCCAAGACTCGCCAGGCTTGTGCGCCGTCTGAAAAGATCGTTTGTTCGCCCGCGACGTCGTACTCGTCTTCGATTTCTCCAACGATTTGTTCGAGAATGTCTTCTAACGTGACCAAGCCCGTGATGCCGCCATGCTCGTCGATCACGACTGCGATATGGTTACGTTTGCTACGAAACTCTTGCAACAACACGTTCAGTCGTTTGGTTTCTGGGATAAAGACTGCAGGGCGAACCAGGTCGCGTAAGGTGAGTGTTGGGTCAACCATATGCCGCAGTAAATCTTTGGTCATCACAACGCCAATGATGTTGTCGCGCGACTCTTCGAACACCGGAAACCGCGAGTGTGCGGTTTCGATAATGTCTGGTAACAAGGTTGCGATCGAGTCGTTTACATCCAGCAGATCCATTCGCGCACGAGGCACCATGACATCTACAACCGTTTGCTCAGAAAAAGCGAGCGCCCCTTTAAGCATCGAGTAGGAGTCAGAGTCGATCAGATTGCGGGCGCGTGCCGCATCGAGCACAGTCATGATCCCTTCGCGATCTTCGGGTTCGCGTCGTACGAGCGACAACAGGCGATCAATTAAGCGGGGGCGTGAGGCTTTGGCTGATTCAGTTGAGATTTCAGCAGCAGGATAAGGATCTGACATTGTCCAAAGACAGAGTGATGGGATGTCTAGGATAACCTGAAAGCGCTGTCATCAATGCACTACATTGGAGCCACTCGACGGCTCAAGGAAGCAGATAGGGGTCGTGAATCCCCATTTGCGCCAAAATCCTGGTTTCTAAAGATTCCATATGCTTGGCTTCACGGGTGTTGAGGTGGTCGTAGCCAAGCGCGTGCAGGGTGCCGTGCAATGTCAAGTGAGCTGCATGTGCTAAAAATTTTTTGTGTTGCTCTTTGGCTTCACGCTGTAAAACTGGCACACATATAACGATGTCACCACTTATCTTGCCATCGGGTTGCTGACCGTAGGCAAAGGTCAACACGTTGGTCGCGTATGCTTTTTTGCGGTAGCTATGGTTTAGGCTTTGCGCTTCAGGCAGGCCAACCAAGCGAATACTTAAGTTCGCACCGGTAAAAGATTGCTGGAGATCGTCGTACGCAGCGACGAGCGCACGTCGTACCCAAGCACGCAGGCGCCAACGCGGCAGGCGAGGCTCTGCCTTCGGGTATTGAACCGATAACGATAATTCAGGCTTTTGTTTGCTCGTCTTGTTCATAAGCGTCAACGATTCTTGCAACCAAGGGGTGTCTGACGACATCTCGGCTGGTGAACTGCGTCACGGCAATCCCCTTGACGTCTTTTAGCACCTTGACCGCATGCGCTAAACCGCTTTTATGACCCTTTGGCAAGTCAACCTGCGAGGGGTCGCCGGTAATGACGGCCTTGCTGCCAAATCCAATACGCGTCAGAAACATTTTCATTTGTTCAGGCGTGGTGTTTTGCGCTTCGTCCAAGATGACAAAGGCATGATTAAGCGTGCGGCCACGCATGTAGGCCAAGGGTGCGATTTCGATTGTTTGCTTTTCAAAGAGGCGTTGTACGCGCTCGGCGCCCATCAAGTCATAGAGAGCGTCGTAAAGAGGCCGTAAGTAAGGGTCAACTTTTTGCGCCAGATCACCGGGCAAAAAACCCAAGCGCTCGCCGGCTTCAACCGCTGGTCGGGTCAGAATCAGGCGTTGCACGGTGTCGCGCTCCATGGCGTCGATGGCGCAGGCCACCGCCAGCCACGTTTTACCGGTACCGGCAGGCCCCACACCAAAGGTGATGTCGTGCTTCAGGATGTTGTTGAGGTAATCACGTTGGCGGGGCGTACGCGGCCGTAAATCGCTGCGGCGGGTACGTAGGGCAATGGTGCCACTTTCGTCGTCAAGCGGTGGAAATTCGGTGGGATCAAACTCTTGTTTGGCGGTGCTTGGCGAGCGGCCAACACCAATTTCAACCAATCCTAATTGAATATCATCTACCGAAATAGGATGCTTAGCAGCGCGCTGATGTAATGCAAACAGCATCTTGCTAGCCGCCTCAGCATGCGCGCCATACATGGTGATTTTGTTAGCCTGGCGCTTGAGCTCGAGGTCTAAGCCATCAGCGAGTTGGCGCAAATTTTCGTCTAACGGACCACATAAATTTGAAAGCTGTTGGTTACTACCCTCTAGGTTGAGCTTGACGGGATGAGGGCGCGCACGTGCAGACGTTTTGACAGTAGCGCGTGTCATGCCGGAGCACCGTCGTGCGTCACCACACGCCCTCTGAACGTGTTGGTCATGGCATCGGTGATCACAACATCAATCATTTGCCCGATCAAGCGTGGGTGGCCAGCAAAGTTCACGATACGGTTGTTTTCAGTGCGCGCGCTGAGCTCTGAACTGTCACGGGTTGAAGTGCCTTCAACTAAAACACGTTGGGTTGAGCCAACCATGCTGCGGGCAATAACGTTTGCCTGCTCATTGATCTTGGCCTGCAAACGTTGCAATCGTTCAAGCTTGACCTTCTGGGGCGTATCGTCGACCAGATCGGATGCCGGCGTGCCTGGTCGGCGTGAGTACACAAACGAAAACGACGTATCAAAACCGACCTCGTCGATGAGCTTCATGGTTTTTTCGAAGTCTTCTTCAGTTTCTCCGGGAAAGCCAACAATAAAGTCGGAGGATAGGGTCAAGCCAGGCCTTGCCGCGCGTAATTTACGTACAACCGACTTGAACTCAATAGCCGTGTAGCCACGCTTCATGGCCGCCAACACACGATCGCTACCCGCTTGCACCGGCAGGTGCAAAAACGAAACCAGTTTAGGCAGTCGCGCATAGACCTCGGTCATGCGGGTGGTCATTTCTTTGGGATGTGAGGTGGTGTAGCGGATACGTTCGATGCCTGGGATTTCGTGCACGTACTCAAGCAGTGTCGCAAAGTCGGCGATTTCTGCTGAGTGCGTGTGGTCAAGACCATCGAGTGTTTTGTTGCCACCCGCACTTCCGGTGTGCCCGCCCATTTTGCCGCGGTAGGCATTGACGTTCTGCCCAAGCAGCGTCACTTCTTTAACGCCTTGATCGGCAAGGTCTGCGACCTCGGTTAAGACATCTTCAAAGGGGCGTGAGATTTCTTCGCCTCGGGTATAGGGCACAACGCAGAAGCTGCAATACTTACTGCAGCCTTCCATGATGGATACAAACGCCGAGGCACCCTCGACGCGCGGAGGCGGCATAGCATCAAATTTTTCGATTTCAGGAAAACTGATGTCAACCTGCGAGCGGCCTTCGGACTTGCGGCGTGCAATCAGATCGGGCAAGCGGTGCAAGGTTTGCGGGCCAAACACCACATCAACGTAGGGCGCGCGGTCAACAATCGCCGAGCCCTCTTGGCTGGCGACGCAACCACCGACGCCGATAACGAGGTTGGGGTTCAGCGCTTTAAGATGCTTGATGCGCCCAAGATCCGAAAAGACTTTCTCTTGCGCCTTTTCACGGACTGAACAGGTGTTAAACAGAATGATGTCTGCTTCGTCGGCGCTTTTGGTAAGGATGGCGCCTCGCTCTTGTCCAAGGACGTCTAACATTTTGTCAGAGTCGTACTCGTTCATCTGGCAACCAAAGGTGCGGATGAAGACTTTTTTGGGTTGGCTCTCGGTGTCAGGCACCGTGGATATATCGAGTTTTTGCATGAGGGTGCCGGTGCGGGTGTTGATCCCGTGGGCTAAGAAGATAAAACGCTAGTGTAACGCCGATGTCACTGACGGCAAGTAGAGACTGTCCACTCGCCTATGACAATCCTTATAAGGTGCGTCTAACTGTCTTCGTAAGAGGTGAAAACAGTCGATTGAGGCAAGGATTACTCTTCGTAAACTTCGTCAGCTTGTTCGACTTTTTTGACTGGCTTAATGAGGTCTTCGCGTTTGACACCCAACCACATCGCGATAGCCGCTGCGACGAACACCGAAGAATAAATACCAAACCAGATGCCAATGGTCAGCGCAAGGGCAAAGTAGTGAAGCGTTGGGCCACCAAAAATCAGCATGGCCATCACCATCATCTGTGTGCTGCCATGGGTGATGATGGTGCGAGAGATGGTCTGTGTGATCGCGCCATTGATGACTTCAGCCACCGACATATTGCGTTCTTTGCGAAAGTTTTCACGGATACGATCCATGATCACGACCGACTCGTTAACCGAATAACCCAACACTGCCAATACGCCAGCTAAGACTGACAGTGAAAATTCCCAGCCAAAAAAGGCGAAAAATCCCAAAATAATGACAACGTCATGCAAGTTGGCTAGCACGCCAGCCACGGCAAATTTCCATTCAAACCGGATGGCCAGGTACAGGACAATGCCGATGATCACAAACATCAAGGCGAGTAAGCCGTTCTCGACGAGCTCACGACCGACCTGAGGTCCGACAAACTCAACACGCCGCAAGTCGGCAGTCGCATCCGCAGCCTTCAGCGCTTTCATCACCGTTTCGCTTTGCGTGGCCGAGCTTTGCCCGGGGGTCAGGGGTAAGCGGATCATCAGATCGCGCGAAGTACCAAAATTTTGTACCTGAAAATCGGTATAACCCAAGCCAGAGACTACCGTACGCACCTGCTCAATCGGGGCTGCCTGTGTGTAGTTGACCTCCATCACGGTGCCGCCGGTAAATTCAATCGACAAGTGAAAACCGCGCGTCACAATAAAAAATACGGCAAGCAAGAAAGTAATAAAGCTCACCGCATTCAAGACCAACGCGTGGCGCATGAAGGGGATGGTGCGGCCGATTCTGAAAAATTCCATGATCTTTTATGTACTAAGCAATTGCCGGCGGCGCGGTTGCACCGCCGAGCGTGAAGTTCAGTTTTAAATTTAGTCTTTGGGTTTCCAGACGGTGCCAATCGAAATCGATTGCAGTTTCTTTTGGCGGCCGTACCACAGGTTGGCAAGGGCGCGAACCCCAACCACCGAGGTGAACATTGAAGTCAAAATCCCCAGGCAATGCACCACCGCAAAACCGCGCACGGGGCCCGAACCAAACACCAAGAGCGCAACGCCCACAATCAGTGTGGTGAGGTTCGAGTCAAGAATCGTGCCCCAGGCGCGATCAAAACCAAGGGCGATCGCTTGTTGGGGCGCTTCGCCGTTGCGCAATTCTTCGCGGATACGCTCGTTGATCAGCACGTTTGCATCAATCGCCATACCCAGTGTCAGGGCAATCGCTGCGATGCCTGGCAAGGTGAGCGTGGCTTGCAGCATGGACAGGATCGCCAGCAGCATTAAGACGTTTAACGCAAGGCCAACTGTCGAAAATATTCCGAACAGGTGATAGTAGATCAGCATAAAAATTGCGATCGCCACAAAACCATAAAGGGTTGAGTTAAAGCCCTTAGAGATATTTTCTGCACCCAGACTTGGGCCGATTGTGCGCTCTTCAATGATCTCCATTGGAGCGGCCAGCGAGCCTGCACGCAATAGCAATGCGGTATCAGCGGCTTCTTCGGCAGACATGCTGCCCGAGATTTGCACTTGGCCACCGGGGATCTCGCCGCGAATGACAGGGGCCGTTACGATTTCGCCACGGCCTTTTTCAAACAGCAAAATCGCCATGCGTTTGCCGACGTTATCGCGCGTGACATCACGAAAAATACGCGCGCCTTTTGAGTCGAGCGTGAGATGCACGGCTGCTTGTTGCGATTGATTGTCACGTCCAGCTTGGGCGTCTTGCAAGTTTTCACCGGTCAGAATCACTTGGCGACGCAACAGCAGGGGACGACCATCGCGATCTTGATAGCGCTCAAGGCCGAAGGGAACCGTGCCTGCAGCCAAAGCGCTTTGCGCCGAGGGTGAATCATCAACCATCCGGATTTCGAGGGTTGCGGTGCGTCCCAAAATGTCTTTGGCCTTCGCCACGTCTTGCACACCAGGCAGCTGCACCACGATACGATCGGCGCCTTGCTGCTGGATCACGGGCTCGGCAACGCCTAGCTCATTGATACGGTTATGCAGGGTCGTGATGTTTTGTTTGAGTGCGTTTGCCTGTACCGCAGTGATGGCGGTTTGACTCAGTGTGGCTACGATCTGAAAACGGGTGCCTTCTGTGCGCTCAACCATCTGCAAGTCGGGATTGCGAGTGCGTAAGTGGCTGATTGCGCGGTCTCGACTGCCTTCCGTTGAAAACGAAAGTACCACCGACATGGCACTGCGCTCGATGCCGGTGTTTTCAATTTTTTGATCACGTAGGGCAGAGCGAACATCTGTGACAAGTGAGTCGTAGCGGGCGGTTAGCGCGCCTTGCATATCAACTTGAAGCAAAAAGTGTACGCCGCCACGCAGGTCAAGCCCTAAATACATCGGGTGAGCACCAATAGCGCTTAACCAACTGGGCGATGCCGGCAGCAGGTTTAAGGCTACGGTGTAGGTTGGTTCGGCGGCGTTTGGGTTTAACGCTTTTTCGATGGTGTCGCGCGCCAGAATCTGTTGGTCTGTGTTGGCGAAACGCACACGAACCGTGCCAACCGGGCCATTCTGTTCAAAGGCTGCTCCGGTGCTGGCTACGCCAGCTTTTTTCAGAATATCTTGGGCGCGATCAAGCATCCCCGCATCGAGTTTGAGCGTAGACTTTGCACTTGAAATCTGCACTGCAGGGGCTTCGCCATACAGATTAGGCAAGGTGTAGAGCAGGCCGATCACAACCGCGACCAGCACCGTCAGGTATTTCCAAATAGGGTAGCGGTTCATTGCCGACGGGAATTAGTAAGAGATTGACCCCGGCGCGACAGGCGACGGGGTGTAGAACAAAGCTTTACAGCGCTTTGATCGTGCCTTTAGGCAATACCGTTGCAACCGAGGCCTTCTGCATCACGATTTCAATCGGGGTGTTGCCGTGCTCAGAGATTTCGACTGTGACATAGCTTTCGCTCACTTTGCTGACTTTGCCCAGTAAACCGCCTGCGCAAATAACTTCGTCACCTTTTGCCAAAGCAGCCAAAAGTGCCTTGTGTTCTTTTTGACGCTTCATTTGTGGGCGAATCATCAAAAAGTAGAGCACCACAAACATTAGAACGATTGGGGCCATGCCCATTAACGAACTGGCAGTATCAGCGGCTTGGGCCAGCACGAGGCTGGAAATTGCTTGAGCAGACATTAAGGTCTCCTTTGGGTAAATGTGAAACGCTGGCTATTGTACCGACTTGGTGGCGCGATCTCTTGCAAACTGGGCTTGCCAAGCCTGAAAGCTGCCATTCTCTATGGCTTGGCGCATTTCGGCCATGATTGTCAGGTAAAAATGAAGGTTATGGACAGTATTAAGACGCGAACCAGTAATTTCGTTCGATTTTTGTAGGTGATGCAGGTAAGACAGTGAAAAATTCTTACATGTATGGCACCTGCAACTGGGGTCGAGCGGCGACGTGTTATCGCGGTATTGGGCGTTGCGGATCTTAACGTCGCCAAAACGCGTAAACAGCCAGCCGTTGCGGGCGTTGCGGGTGGGCATGACACAATCAAACATATCAATGCCTTGGGCAACCCCTTGAACGAGATCTTCTGGGGTGCCAACACCCATCAGGTAGCGCGGTGCGTTGACCGGCAGGCGCGGTGCGACGTGCGCCAGGATTCGCAGCATATCTTCTTTGGGCTCACCCACCGACAATCCGCCAATCGCATAGCCATGAAAGCCGATGTCTTGAAGGCCCGCCAGCGATTCGTCACGTAAATTTTCGAACATGCCGCCTTGAACGATCCCGAACAACGCATTGGGGTTATGGAGTGCATCAAAACTTTCGCGTGAGCGACGCGCCCAACGCAACGACATGCGCATTGATACAGCAGCCTCCTCGGGCGTAGCCGGCCGGTCATTGATCATGTAGGGCGTGCACTCATCAAACACCATGGCGATGTCTGAGTTGAGTTCGGTTTGAATACGCATCGATTCTTCTGGGGTCAAGAACAGTCGCGCACCGTCGATGGGTGAAGCAAACTTGACACCTTCTTCGGTGATTTTGCGCATCCCTTGCAGGCTAAATACCTGAAACCCACCGGAGTCGGTCAGCAAAGGCTTATGCCATTGCATGAACCCATGGAGGCCGCCATGTTTGGCGATGACCTCGGTGCCCGGACGCAACCATAGGTGAAAGGTGTTGCCTAAGACAATTTGAGAACCCACTTCAGAAAGCTCATGGGGCATCATCGCCTTGACGGTGCCATAGGTGCCTACCGGCATAAAAATGGGGGTGTCGACGACGCCGTGGTTCAGGGTCATGCGTCCGCGTCGTGCAAGGCCATCGGTGGCGAGTAGTTCGAAGCTCAAGCCTGCTTCAGGTTGAGCCGGTTGCACATCAGTCTGGGTCATGTAGGGGGGCGTCACAGGGTAGGATTCCGTTCAAGAAACATCGCGTCACCATAACTAAAGAAACGATAACGCTGTTCAATCGCATGCTGATAGGCTTGGCGCATTGGGTTCAATCCAATGAAAGCCGCAACCAACATCAGTAAAGTCGATTGTGGCAAATGAAAATTTGTGATCATGGCATCGACCACTTGGTAATGAAAGCCGGGCGTAATGAACAAGCGGGTATCGCCGATTTGAGCGGTTACTGCGCGCTGAGGTTTTTCGGTTGATGGTGCAAAAACGTTTTTTGCAAAAAGGTTTCTGTCGAGGTACTCACCGGCAAGACGTGGGTTGTCTTTCGCCGCAGATTCAAGCGACCGTACGCTGGTCGTGCCGACCGCGATGACTCGACCTCCTAGGCTGCGTGTACGAGCGATCGCCTCGAGGGTCTTGGGCGGTACGGTGTACTGTTCGGCGTGCATGATGTGTTCAGCCAGGGTGTTGACGCGTACCGGCTGAAAGGTCCCGGCGCCCACGTGTAGCGTCACAAAGGCGCGCTTGACGCCCGCGGCGTCTAGTTGCTCGAATAATACTTGATCAAAATGCAGCCCTGCGGTGGGTGCTGCCACGGCCCCGGGCTCGCGCGCGTAGATGGTTTGGTAGCGGTGGTCATCCGCATCATCAGGCTGATGCGTGATGTATGGTGGTAGGGGTGTTGCGCCGAATTGCTCTAACAAATCAAGCACGGGTTGTTCAAATTCGAGGATAAATAAATCGTTTTCACGACCCAACACCCGCGCGTTAAATGCGTCGGCCAGGCGCAATACGCTACCGGCTGTGGGCGATTTGCTTGAGCGAATATGCGCTAGTGCCCCGTTCACAGCCGTGACCCGTTCAATGAGTACTTCAACTTTGCCACCCGTGGCCTTTTGGCCGAATAAGCGAGCCTTAATGACTCGGGTGTCGTTAAACACTAATAAATCGTTGGGGCGTAACAGGCTAATTAAGTCGGTAAATTGTCGATCATGTTGCTGACCGGCTTGGTCGATATGCAGCAAACGACTGGCTGTGCGCGTCGCCGCGGGCGTTTGCGCAATCAGCTCTTCAGGTAAAGCGTAGTCAAAGTCAGCGACGGTGAGTGAGTCAGTCACAGCGATAGGGTCTGTAAGGATTTGGGGTGACTTGTGTTGATTTCGCAGAACAAGTCGTGAAAGACCGCGCATTTTAAGCCTGTCGGCAGACTTTTTTTGTATGCTGTGGGTTGACATGCAGAAACAGGCGGCGGTAATGACAGGTTTGCGGGCAAAGATGGGCGATTTATTGACACTCAATCTTGGGCGGGTGGCAGAGTCTTTTGTGAGACAAGCGCTGGGCTGCCTGGCGATTGTGTACTGTGCGATCTTTGGTTCAAGCAGTGCGTATGCGCAGGCCGGATTGCCTCCCGAGCTCGCACGCGCCTGGGCGCAGACTAAGTTGCCCGAGTCGTCTTTGTCAGTGCTCGTTCAAGAAATCGGCGGCCCGCAACTATTCGCTTTGTCCCCCGAGCTGCCGCGTAACCCTGCATCGGTCATGAAATTGGTGACCACCTACGCTGCGGTTTCGCGTTTGGGGCCAAACTACACTTGGAACACGGATTTGTTGATTGGGGCAGATGCCAAAGCCTCAGAGCAAGGTGTCCTGAGCGGCCCACTTTATATTCGCGCCGGCGGTGATCCGATCTTTTTATTACAAGATCTTTGGCGTCTGCTGCGAGACTTACGTTTGCGCGGAGTGCGCGAAATCCCAGAAATCGTGATTGATCGTTCAATTTTTGGTGATGTGACAATTGATCCGGGCACGTTTGATGGCTCGGCGTACAGTCCCTACAACGCGAGCCCAGATGCTTTTATGGTGGGTTTTGGTGCGATGCGTCTGGTGTTTTCTCCTGATCCGGGCACGCGCACCTGGAAGTCGTTTGTCGATCCACCGATGGAGGGTGTGCAGATCGAGGGTAATGTGCAATGGGTAGATGGGGTCTGTCCTGGCTCTCCAAACATTAGCACCGACATTACGATGGCTCAGGGTACCGTTAAATTTCGCGTCACCGGCAAAGCGGTTGGTTCGTGCGGTGAGTTTGATGTGTTTCGTTTAGCATTTTCGCAAGAAGAATTTGGCGCGCGTGTCTTGCGATCGCTGTGGCAAGAGCTCGGTGGCGTGATCACGGGCAAGGTTCGCAGCGGTTCGATTCCCTCGTCGGCTGTTGTGGTTGCTGCACATCAATCGCCACCGCTGTCGGAGGTGATTCGGTTAATTAACAAGCGCAGTAATAATGTGATGACGCGTGTATTGTTATTGACGCTTGGTGCCGAGGCGGGTCGACGCCCAGCGACGGTTGAAGGGAGTGTGCAAGTTGCCCAAGAGGTGTTAGCACGGCAGGGCTTGCCAATGAAGGGTATGGTGCTGGATAACGGTTCGGGCTTATCGCGTAACGGCGTGGTGTCGGCCGATAGTTTGGCTCAACTGTTGCAGAAGGCGTGGGTGTCGCCTGTGATGCCCGAGTACGTGGCTTCGTTGTCGATTTTGGGCTCGGACGGCACAACCCGTAACCGCTTGCGTGATCCGTCGACTAAAACGATGGCGCATCTTAAAACGGGGGCACTGCGAGACGTGCGCTCTGTCGCGGGCTATGTTTGGGGTGCCAGCGGCAAACGTTATGTGGTGGTGAGTATGGTGAACCACGAGCGCGCGCATGAGGCGCGATCCTTTGAGAATGCGCTGATTGCCTGGTTGACAGCGCGATGAAGCGAGTCACTCACTTGACCAAGGACATGATGCAGAGCGAACAGACTAATCGACGAGCGCTTCTATGAACGGCAAGCATCTTCGGGGCTTTGGCCAGGCATTGGTTCTGCTCGCCATACTTGTCGGCGTTTGCAAAAGCGCGCAGGCGCAAATCTGTGATGCTCGTTTCTTTCATAACGGTGGAGTGATTGAGATTGGTGGCTCGGGGCTGTTGAATGTCTCAGCCAAGTTGACTTTCAGTCAGGTTAAAAAAACGTCGTCCACCGCGTGTCAGGCGCAGGTAAAGGGTTTTGCTAAATACTCGCTGCTGAGTTTTCTAAGTGGTGCGAACGATATCGAGCATGTGTTGAGTGTGAGCGGCAATCAGACGAGCGTTGCGAACGCGCGTCCAGGTAAGTCGGCCGACGCTGCCACCTTTGACGTGCAATTGCTTGGATTGTTTGGTTTTGGTGCACCGATTCAGGCCGCAGGGCAGAAGTTTGCCCCGCAGTCTTACACCTTAGCGGTGGGCGATCCAAAGCGCGGCTCGACCACACCAGTGGGTGTGCGCATGGGTGAAAAAACCGTAGGCACGCAGCAAACCATTCAGACTGCGGTCGGTAAGCTGCAATGCTGGCCGGTTCGGTATGCCCGCAGCACTGACGCGACCACCGCGCAAGTGCAAGGCATGATGCTACCGATCCCAGCGATTCAATCCCAAGTCACTGATTGGTTTTGTCCCTCGACTAATCTTGTTATGAAACAAGAGATCGAGCACTCGGGGCAAAAATCAGTGATTGAGGTGAAGGTGCTGCGGTAATTTAGCGGTACGTGCTTGCATCTGTAGGGGTGTCAAAGCCCCAGTTCACCCCACATCGCATCTACGCGTGCCTTGGTTGCTGCATCCATCGTGATGGGGGTGCCCCATTCGCGTTGGGTCTCGCCTGGCCATTTGTTTGTGGCGTCTAGCCCCATTTTGCCGCCTAACCCTGAAACCGGCGAAGCAAAGTCCAGATAATCGATGGGTGTGTTTTCAACGAGTAACGTATCACGCACGGGATCCATGCGGGTCGTCATGGCCCAAACGACCTCTTTCCAGTCGCGTGGGTTGATATCTTGATCGACCACGACAATGAATTTTGTGTACATAAACTGGCGCAAAATACTCCATAAGCCAAACATCACGCGCTTGGCGTGACCCGGATATTGTTTGCGAATCGATACCACGGCTAAACGATAGCTGCAGCCTTCGGGAGGTAGATAAAAATCAACAATCTCGGGTAACTGGCGGCGCAAGATCGGCACAAAGACTTCATTGAGCGCGACGCCTAGCACCGCAGGTTCATCGGGCGGTTTGCCTGTGTATGTAGTGTGATAAATCGGGTTGCGACGCATGGTGATGCGCTCAACGGTAAAAACTGGAAACCAGTCTTGCTCGTTGTAATAGCCGGTGTGATCACCGTAGGGGCCCTCAAGCGCCAACTCGTAGTCAGACGCGGGCGGTGGGTTTACACCTTGAGGCACGACAGGTTTGATTGCTCGTGGATCGGAGCTTGGCAGCAGATGCCCCTCGAGCACGATCTCGGCGGTGGCCGGAACCGATAGGCCGCTACCAAGCGCCTGCGTGACTTCAGTGCGTGCGCCCCGCAGTAAACCTGCAAATTGATACTCAGACAAACTATCAGGCACTGGCGTGACCGCGCCCAACGTCGTGGCAGGGTCGGCACCTAAAGCGACTGCGATCGGAAAAGGTGTTCCGGGGTGTGCGAGCGCATGGTCCCTGAAATCGAGCGCGCCACCGCGATGTGAGAGCCAGCGCATGATGAGTTTATTGCGGCCAATGACCTGCTGCCGATAAATCCCTAGATTTTGTCGACGGGCGTTAGGCCCTTTCGTAATCACCAGGCCCCAAGTCAGTAAGGGTGCGATGTCACCTGGCCAACAAGTTTGGATTGGGAGCCTGGCAAGATCCACTTCGGCACCTTCCCAAACGATCTCTTGGCAAGGTGCGCCACGAACCGTTTTTGGGCTCATGTCCCATAAAGCCGCTTTGAGCATCGAGACTTTAGCGAGTGCATCACGAAAACCTTTTGGGGCTTCGGGTTCGCGTAACGAAGCGAGCAGTTCACCGATCTCGCGTAAGGCGCCTACGTTTTCGGCACCCATGCCGCGCGCGACTCGAGCGGGTGTGCCAAACAAGTTTGCTAAGACCGGCATTGACGCAGGTTGGCCGTTGTGGGTGGCGTGTTCAAACAATAACGCCGGGCCTTCGGCTTTTAATACCCGATCTGAAATTTCGGTCATTTCAAGCGAAGTGGACACGGGTTGGCGAATGCGCTTGAGGTCGCCCGTGCGCTCAAGCTGTGCAATAAAATCTCTTAAGTCTTTGTATTTCAAGGTCTTGGTCCGCCAAAACGGTTACAGTTCTGTGATGCACACAAGGTTAACACCCGTACTGCTTGACCCCAAGGTGAAGCAAACATGACCCTACAACGTTTGAGTCATTCACGCGATCAGCGCACGGCCACTTCAAGGATGCGCTCATGCTGACTTTGTCGCCCGCTTGGAATGTGACGCAGCAGCTCGTGAGCGGGCTCTACCGCAATCTGGCAGAGTTTGTGCGAACGTGCGCAATTTATCTGGGGATTTCGGTGCTCGTGGCCGGCACGATGGTGCTGACGATGCCGGCACTGCGCGGGCAAGCGCTGCAAATTCATTCAGCGCTGCTTTACGCACTGGTGCCTGAGGCCTTGATTCCGCAGGCAACGACCAACACCAGCGCGCCCGTAGGCACGATCGTGGCTGCCGTTGACCTTGAGCCGATTCGGGGCCAAGCCTTACCGCCCTCGGCAGCGGGGCGCTCACCTCCTACGGTACCGCCAGCGATGCTAGGCGCAACGTCGCGTTTAGATCTGGCGATTCCGATCAGTTCGTTGCCGCCTGCGTCGACCGAGCAAAACAGTGCCGCAACCAGCGCAACGCTCGCTCCTGGTGGTGCGACGCCAGAGGGCGCAAGCGTCTCGCAACAGACCCCAAATCCGCGTGGGGCAAGCGCATCGGGGCAAACGCAGCCTGCTGCGGTACAACAGGATTTGGCTGTGGCAGCACAGGCTCCGGCCTCGGGTGCCGCCGCTGGCTTGGCGCAGGTGTTGCAGCGACAAGCATTAAGTCAAGGTCAACAAGACGCGTTAATTCAATATCTGTCGCGTAAATATCTGGTTGCAAACCAGGCTGCGCAAATGTTTGTTGAAACGGCCTATGTCGTGGGCGACGAGCTAAAGGTTGATCCGCTCTTGATTTTAGCGATCATCGCGACTGAGTCGCGTTTTAATCCGTATGCGGGCGGCCAAGTCGGTGGCCCAACCGGGTTGATGCAAGTCATGATGAGTATCCATCGAGAAAAATTTACCCAACAGGGCCGCAGCGAAACGATGGTGTTTAATCCGGTCGCGAATATTCGAGTCGGTGCTTTTATCCTGGCCTACTGCATACGCACGCGCGGATCCGTAGCAGGGGGCTTGCTTTGCTATTGCGGAGCAAGCGGGCCCAACGCTGACGGTGGCTATACAGAAAAAGTACTTTCCGAGCGCAGGCGCTTAGCGTTAGCGGGCTCAATTGCATTAAAAGATTAAGCGCACAAAGACTGAGCGCGCACAGACCAAGCGCACAAAGACTAAGCGCACAAAGACTAAGCGCACGCGTTAGTCGTAAAGCGTGCACGCGGCTTTGGATTAACCTAAAAAAGCCTTCATGCGGTGGATCGCCTCTTGCAAACGCTCGAGCCCAGTGGTGTAGGCAAAGCGCATGGTATGCGCAGCGTGTGCGGGCCCAAAATCTAAGCCTGCCACGGCCGCAACGCGCGCCCCATTGAGCAGCGCGGCTGAAAAAGCGTTGCTGTCTGATGAGTGCGCTGAGACATCGCCGTAGACATAAAACGCGCCGTCAGGCGTGACAGGCACGTCAATGTTTAAAGCTTTCAGGGCCGGCACCAGATAATCACGACGTTGCCTGAAGGCTTCGCGGCGCTGCTCAAAAAGCGCCAGGGCGTCGGACTCAAAGCAGGCGATGGCACCGTGTTGCGCCAGTGTTGGTGCGCAGATTGCTAAACTCGCTGCCATTTTTTCGATGGGTTCAACCATATGGGTCGGAACAATCATCCAACCCAGACGCCAACCCGTCATATTGAAATACTTTGAAAAGCTATTCAGGATAATGAGATTGTCATCGATCGCTAACGCAGACTGCCGCGCGCCATCATACGATAAGCTCAGATAAATTTCGTCCATCATCACAAAACCGTTGCGTGCGTGAACTTGTTTGATCAGACGGGTCAGTGCGTCACGTGGGATAGAGGTGCCGGTAGGGTTGCTTGGCGAGGCGATCAAGACGCCGCGTGTGGCGGGCCCCCAGTGTTGCTCGATGTCAGTGTCTGCCAGTTGAAAGCGATTGGCGATTGTGGTGGGGATCAGTTTTGTGGTGCCACCTGCAGCACCGACAAAGTTACGATTTGGCGGATAGCATGGGTCGGGCATCAAGACTTCATCGCCGGGGTTGATGAGCGCCATGGCTGCTAGCAACAGTGCACCGCTTGCGCCCGAGGTGACGATGACCCGATTAGGGTCGACTTTGGCGCCAAGTTGTTGAGCATAAAACCCAGCGATCGCTTCTCTGAGTTCGGGTAGGCCAGCTGGCGGCGAGTAGCCACTTTTACCTGACTGCGCAGCGTGTTGCATGGCTTGGATCACTTGCGGGGCTGCGGTAAAGTCGGGTTCTCCGACGCCAAGGCTGATAATGTCGATGCCGCTGCGTTGCAGCGTTGTGGCTTGTTTAAAAAGTTCGACCGCGTGAAAGGTCACGGTATCGGCGGTGCGTGCTGCAAGGACTGTCATGACCTATCTCTCCGTAAGAGGCTGAATTGTAGTGGTTACTCCAACATCCAGACGTGCTTTTCTTGTGGGACGCCGTACGCCGGCGACGCCTTTTGAGCAGTTTTGCGCTCGGCTTACAAGAATGGCGTTGGGCACTGTGCGAATCGAGGCGTTCAATGCGGCCTCAGGCCAGACGCGACAGGCTTGGCTGAAGCCCCTGCGTCCTGAGGACGTCGCGCATGCCAGGGCGCTATGCCGGGAATATGGGGTGGCGTTGGCGTTAGATGGGGGCGAGCGCACGACTTCCGGTGAGCAGGCAACGCTGTGGGTGTCCCCTCAGACCGAAGGCGCGGCGTTTTCTCAGACGGGTGCGCAAACAGGCGTCTGGCGAGCTGATGCTGGGTGTACGGTGGCGCAACTCAAAGAGACGGGCTTGTTTGATCAAATGGCGCTTGAGCCCGAATTGACGCTGGCGCAGTGGTTTGCGTGGCCTGCCGGCACTCAACGTGCGCATGATCCCGAGGCCCTCATACTAGTTGCGGCACAAATGATTGAGCGAGTAGAGGTGTTGTTAGCGGATGGAACCGTTGAGGTGCTTGGTCCCTTCGGTGCAAATTCGCAAGCCCCACTGCGCAGTCTGACCGTGCAGAGGTTGGTGCCCAAGTTGTTTGAGCTGGCTGCCTCAGAAGCTGCCCAGCGATGCGCACAGTTAACGCCATGGCCGGCTCGTTACAGGCTCAATGCGTTGATGGCGACGCCTGAGCACGAGCCTAATCTAGCGCGATTGTTGGTTGGCCACCAAGGTCGACTGGGCTGGGTGCAAACGCTGTGGCTGAAGTGCGCTGAGGCGCCGCCCCAAGGTCAGCGCTGGGCGCAAGCCAGCGAGCAAGCTAACGCTCAGCACAGTGAGCAAGACATTGCACTGGCTTCACACCTGGATCAAGAACTCAAGCACATCCTTGATCCATTCGGGGTATTTGGTTCAAACTCTAACCTAAAGGGGCTAGAATCGGCCTCTTAAACCGTTCATTGGCAGAGCAACATGGAAAAAACCTTTCGTCAGGCTGCGCTTGAGTATCACGAGCTGGGTCGACCCGGCAAAATTTCGGTCACACCGACTAAAACTTTATCGAATCAGCGTGATCTGGCGCTGGCGTATTCGCCTGGTGTTGCTGCCGCCTGTGAAGAAATTGTGGCGGATCCTGCTAATGCGTTTCGCTACACTGCGCGTGGCAATCTTGTGGGCGTAATTACCAACGGTACCGCGGTGCTGGGCCTGGGCAATATTGGTCCGCTGGCTTCGAAACCGGTCATGGAAGGTAAAGCGGTTCTGTTCAAAAAATTTGCTGGTATCGATGTGTTCGATATCGAAATTAACGAACAAGACCCAGACAAGCTCGTTGAAATCATTGCGGGTCTAGAGCCAACGTTTGGCGGGATCAACCTTGAGGATATCAAGGCGCCCGAGTGCTTTATTGTTGAGCGTAAATTGCGTGACCGCATGCGCATCCCCGTGTTTCATGATGATCAGCACGGCACAGCGATTTGTGTGTCGGCCGCGTTCATTAATGGACTAGAAGTTGTTGGCAAAGATATTCAGCAAGTCAAAGTCGTTGTATCCGGCGCTGGCGCAGCTGCGTTGGCGTGCCTAGATTTAATGGTGGATTTAGGCTTGCCGCTGAAAAATATTTGGGTGTCAGATATTGAAGGCGTGGTCTACGAGGGCCGCACCGTTTTGATGGACCCCGATAAAACGCGTTTTGCGCAAAAAACCGACGCACGCAAACTCGCTGACATCATCGATGGTGCGGATGTATTTTTAGGGCTATCGGCAGGCGGTGTGCTTAAGCCCGAGATGGTGAAGGTCATGGCGAAAAGGCCATTGATTCTGGCTCTGGCGAATCCAAATCCTGAGATCTTGCCTGCCGATGCACACGCCGTGCGCGACGACATTGTGATGGCAACGGGTCGCTCTGATTATCCCAACCAGGTCAATAACGTGTTGTGTTTTCCGTATATCTTCCGTGGCGCGCTAGATGTTGGTGCCACGACGATTACACGCGAAATGGAAAAAGCCGCAGTGGTGGCGATTGCCAAGCTTGCCCAAGAAGAGCAAAGCGAAGTCGTTGCAGCCGCCTATGGTCAATACGACGTGGCCTTTGGACCGAACTCCTTTATCCCCAAGCCGTTTGATCCGCGCTTGATTGTACGCATTGCCCCGGCCGTGGCCAAGGCTGCGATGGAGTGCGGCGTAGCCACGCGTCCAATCGCTGATCTAGAGGGTTATGTCGAGCAGCTTGAGCAGTTCGTTTATCGCTCGGGCGCGTTTATGAAGCCGCTGTTCGCGGGCGCGAAATCGCACGTGCGTTCGGGCGGTAAGGCACGTATCGTGTTCACCGAAGGTGAGGATGAGCGTGTGTTGCGCGCCGTGCAAGTCGTGGTGGACGAAAAGCTTGCAAAGCCTATCTTGGTGGGACGCCCTGAAGTCTTGAAAGCCCGTATTGACAAGTTTGGTCTGCGTTTGCGTTTGGGTGAGGATGTTGAAGTCACGAACCCAGATTTTGACCCTCGGTTTCACCAATACTGGACCGCCTACTGGGAAAAAATGTGTCGCAGTGGTGTCACCAAAGAAATGGCACGGGTTGAAATGCGCCGACGCTTAACCTTGATTGGTGCGTCGATGGTCAAAATGGGTGACGCCGATGGCATGATTTGTGGCACTGTGAGTGGGTACGCCGACCATTTGCGTTACATCGACCAAATTATCGGAAAGCAGCCCGGCACGTCAACGTACGCCGCCATGAATATTTTGCTCTTGCCCGAGCAGACGCTGGCGCTGGTTGATACGCATGTGAATGATGACCCCACAGCCGAGCAAATTGCTGAATTTACGATTGCGGCTGCCGCACAGATGCGACGTTTAAATTTGGTGCCCAAGATTGCGTTGCTGTCGCGTTCAAATTTTGGTTCGGGCAGCTCAGCCTCTGGTGCCAAAATGCAACAGGCTCTGGCCTTGATTCACCAGTTGGCCCCAGAGCTTGAAGTGGATGGCGAAATGCACGGCGATTGTGCCTTAGACGAGGCGCTACGTTTGAAAATCTTACCGTCTTCAACCTTAAAAGGATCGGCAAATCTGTTGGTTTGTCCGAATGTTGACTCGGGCAATATTGCGTACAACCTACTTAAAACGGTTTCGGGGGGTAACGTGGCGGTGGGGCCTTTCTTGCTAGGTGCGAATGCGCCGGTGCACATCCTGACCACTAGCGCGACGGTACGGCGCATTGTCAATATGACAGCGCTGACGGTCGTTGAGGCCAATGATCTGGCGTTTGGGCGCCAACAGGCCAAACTGCTGTAAGTTGTTTCAATCCATTATTTTTTTGCTATTGACCGCGAATAATTAACCATCGACGAGGCTCATCTAGTTGTCGTATGCTAAAACTACACGACAAACATGTGGCCTTGTTCTAGGAGCCCTCTGAAATGAGTAAGGCGGTTGATCCAAAATTAAAGCAGCTGTTGCGCAGTGGCGGGGATTTTGATCCTGGCACCGGAGTCGATTTGCTTTCGACTGCAGCGGCCGAGAAGGGACTGGCCTGGTGTGTGGCGCAGTGCGATAAGGCGCGTAGCCGCTCTGCGGTGTTTCGTGCCGTCGTCAAGGCCGTCGACTACCCACAGTTCTTTGGCTCAAGTTTTGATTCGTTTTTTGATTGTCTGTGCGACAGTCTGCTCGATCAAAAAGAGGGCTTGGTTCTGGTTTTTGAAAAACTGCATTCGGCAGATCCGGCGATCGTCACGGACGGCGTGCAGTTTATGCAGGTCTTAAACGACGCTGTGAGCTTTGCCCGAGAAAATGGTCGTGTCTTTATCTTTGGTATTGAGCATGCCGGTAAGCACCCTGACGACAAGCCGGGTGTCGTCAACAACTGGAGTGACGAGCCGGCGTAATCCGCGGCGAGTTCAGGCTACCAACCCAGTAGGGCAGTGGTTGCTGCGACCATTGCCAGTCCGGCTGTTTCGGTGCGCAGCACCCTCAAGCCAAACCTTATCCTTGTCACTCCCCGTCGCGTTGCGACAGCAGTTTCCTCGGGGCTCCAGCCACCTTCCGGCCCGATGAGCAGGGTTAGCGCGTTGATCATCCTGGGCTGTTGGTGGCTTGCTGCAACATGCTCGGCAAGGGTGTGATCTGCCTCTGGGTCACACATCAAGCGCTGTTCGGGCGCGATCGCAGCAATTGCATCCTCAAGGCTTTGCGGGGCGCTTAAGGACATCAAGCGATTGCGGCCGCACTGCTCAGACGCCGACGTAATAATGCCGCGCCAGTGTTCAAGGCGCTTTTCAAGCCGCGGCCCCGATAATTTCAGTACGCTACGCTGCGCTGCAACAGGAATGATCCGGTGCACACCGAGTTCGACGGCTTTTTCGATAATCCAATCCATTTTGTCTCCTGTGGGCAAGGCCTGGATCAAGGTAATTTCGCCCCTCAGTTCGGCCTCTTTTGGGATGTGCTCACCAAGTAAAACAATCGTTTTTTTGCCTTCAAAGCTCAGCGTGCCCGCGATCTCACCGCCTCGGCCGTCAAACAGCACGACCGTGTCGCCCGCCTCGAGTCGTCTCACGCGGATGTGATGCGCCAGGGGGGCTGGCAGCGCGAGTTCTTGCCCGGCAAAAATCGGTTCAGGGCAGTAAAAGCGGGGGTCAGCCATCAGGTCGCTCAGTGAGAGTGTGAGGGGTTATACGGGTGCTAAACTCCTACGTTTTGTAACCCATTTTTCCTGTGCCTGTTTGGGCGGGACACATCGCATGAATTCAACTACTGCTGTCCCCGTTAAATTGGCCGATGCCATTCGAGCCCTTGCTATGGACGCAGTCCAGCAAGCCAACTCTGGGCATCCGGGCGCCCCCATGGGCATGGCTGAAATGGCGCAAGCGCTGTTTACTCGCCACCTGCGCCACAATCCGGCAGATCCGGCTTGGGCCAATCGCGATCGTTTCGTGCTGTCAAACGGCCATGGCTCAATGTTGATTTACGCGTTGCTGCATCTGACCGGATACGACTTGTCGATGGATGAGTTGCGCAAGTTTCGACAGCTACATTCAAAGACGCCGGGCCATCCTGAGGTCGGCATCACACCTGGCATTGAAACCACCACGGGTCCTTTGGGGCAAGGTTTGGCCAACGCGGTTGGGATGGCGCTTGCAGAAGCCCTGTTAGCCGCTGAATTTAATCGCCCTGAACACAGGCTCGTCGATCACCACACTTATGCGTTTGTCGGTGATGGCTGTCTGATGGAAGGCATCTCACACGAGGTGTGTTCGTTGGCCGGAACGTTGCGTTTAGGCAAGTTGGTTGTCTTGTATGACGACAATGGTATTTCAATCGACGGTAAAGTTGAACACTGGTTCGCCGATGACACCGCTAAACGTTTTGAAGCCTATGGATGGAATGTCGCACGCGTGGCTGATGGCCATGACGTGGCTTTGGTGGATCAGGCAATCAAACAGGCCCGCTTGACCGGTGTTGCCCAGGCGCGTCCGACTTTAATCATTTGTCGTACAGTGATCGGCAAGGGTGCGCCAACTGTTGCTGGCACAGATAAAGTTCATGGCTCGCCCTTGGGTGCTGAAGAAATCGCTCGCACGCGCACCGCAATCAATTGGCCGCATGCGCCTTTCGACATCCCTGACGCGGTGTATCAGGGTTGGGATCAGCGCGCCGCCGGTGCTCAGGCTCAAGCGGCCTGGCAAAAAAAGTTTGATGCTTATTCGGCCCAGTTTCCCGCCGAGGCGCGCGAATTCACACGTCGCATGCGCGGCGAATTACCTGCTGATTTTGCGAGTGCAGCACAACAGCTTTTAAATGCCACCAACGATAAAGCTGAAACCGTGGCTTCACGTAAAGCCTCGCAGCAAGCGATCACAGCGTTGGTTGAGTTGTTGCCCGAGATGCTAGGTGGCTCTGCTGACCTAACGGGGTCGAACTTTACGGACTGGAAAGGCGCGATACCCGTGCGCGCAAGCGTAGCGGGCGTTCAGTTTGGTCGGCACATTAATTACGGCGTGCGCGAATTTGGTATGGCGGCCATCATGAATGGCATAGCCTTGCACGGCGGCTATTTGCCCTTTGGGGGCACGTTCTTGACCTTCTCTGATTACTCACGCAACGCGTTGCGTATGGCGGCGTTGATGAAGCAACGCGTCGTACACGTCTTTACGCACGACTCGATTGGCTTGGGCGAAGATGGCCCCACCCATCAGTCTATTGAACACGCTAGCAGCTTGCGTTTGATTCCTAATTTATCGGTGTGGCGTCCCTGCGATACGGTCGAAACGACTGCAGCCTGGTTGGCGGCGGTGAGCCGTCCAAGCAGTATCGGGATGGACGTCCATGCGGGTGGCCCAACCGCTTTATTGTTATCACGCCAAAATTTGCCGTTTGTTGCGCGCAGCGCCGAAACATTAAAACAAGTGGCACGTGGTGGTTATGTCTTGCAAGACGCTGCGAACGCAAAGGCTGCAATCCTCGCAACAGGCTCAGAAGTGGCGATTGCGATCGATGCTCAAAAACTCTTGGCCACCGAAGGTATTGCTGTACGCGTCGTTTCGATGCCCAGCACCGATGTGTTCGATCAACAAGACGCTGCTTGGCGTGCTTCGGTGTTGCCCAAAGGGATGCCACGCGTTGCGGTTGAGGCCGGTGTGACGGGGCTCTGGCACAAGTATGTTGGGCTTGACGGCACAGTGATTGGCATTGACACTTACGGTGAATCAGCGCCAGCGGGTGCACTGTTTAAATATTTTGGCTTGACGGCAGAAAAAGTCGCGCAAGCGGTTAAAAATCTTTTGTAAATTTCAAATAATCAGGAGCTCGACACATCATGACGATTCGCGTTGCTATTAACGGCTATGGCCGTATCGGCCGTAATATTTTGCGTGCACATTACGAAGGTGGCAAAAAGCACGATATCCAAATCGTCGCTATCAATGACCTGGGCGATCCTAAAACGAATGCCCACCTGACCCAATACGATACCGCCCACGGAAAGTTTCCCGGCACGGTAGGCGTTGAGGGCGACTTTATGGTGGTGAACGGCGACAAAATTCGCGTGTTAGCCAATCGCAATCCAGCTGAATTGCCCTGGGGCGAGCTCAATGTTGACGTCGTACTCGAGTGCACGGGTTTCTTTACAACTAAAGAAAAAGCCTCGGCCCACATCAAAGGCGGCGCTAAAAAAGTCATTATTTCAGCGCCTGGTGGTAAAGACGTTGACGCAACTGTCGTTTACGGCGTGAACCATGGCGTGCTGAAAAGTTCAGACACCGTGATCTCGAACGCATCTTGCACCACCAATTGCCTGGCCCCCTTGGTTCAGCCCTTGCATGAAGCCTTGGGCGTGGTAACAGGTTTGATGACTACGATTCACTCGTACACCAACGATCAGGTCTTGACCGACGTCTATCACGAAGATTTGCGCCGTGCGCGCTCGGCTACCATGAGCATGATCCCAACTAAAACAGGTGCCGCGGCTGCTGTGGGTTTAGTGTTGCCCGAGCTCAATGGCAAGCTGGATGGTTTTGCGATTCGGGTGCCCACAATTAATGTGTCGCTAGTTGACTTATCGTTTATTGCCAAGCGCGACACCACCGTTGATGAAGTGAATGCAATCCTGAAGACCGCCTCTGAAGGCAAGCTCAAAGGCATCTTGACGTATCAAACCGAACAGCTCGTCTCGGTTGACTTCAATCACAATCCAGCTTCAAGCAACTTTGACGCGACGCTGACTAAAGTGTCAGGTTCGTTGGTGAAAGTGTCGTCTTGGTATGACAATGAGTGGGGCTTTAGCAACCGTATGCTCGACACCACGATTGCATTGATGACGGCAAAATAATCGCCGCGCACGAACAAGAGGCCCTTCGGGGCCTCTTTGCTTAGGGGTCATCTGAAACGAATGCACATTGCCTAGTAGGCTTTGCAGGTTTCGTGACTGATATTTTTTGATTTCTTTGTGTTGGATCTATGACGACTGTTCAAACTCTCTCTGGGCTGGCTCAGGCCGGTAAGCTCGCTGGCAAGCGCGTATTCATTCGCGCTGACTTGAATGTACCGTTTGACGAAGCGGGCAACATTACCGAAGACACCCGCGTTCGCGCGTCTGTGCCTGGGATTCGCCTCGCGCTAGATGCGGGTGCTGCGGTGATGGTCACGTCTCATTTAGGTCGCCCGACCGAAGGCACTCTCAATCCTGAAGACTCACTCGCACCGATTGCCAAGCGCTTGACTGAATTAATGGGGATGCCTGTCACCTTAGTGCAAAACTGGGTCGATGGTGTCGCTGTTGCCCCAGGGCAAGTGGTGTTGCTAGAAAACTGCCGAGTCAACAAGGGCGAAAAAAAGAACGACCCCGAGCTGTCTAAAAAAATGGCTGCGTTATGCGACGTCTATGTAAACGACGCGTTTGGCACCGCGCATCGTGCCGAGGCCACCACTCACGGCATCGCTCAGTTCGCGGCAGTGGCTTGCGCAGGGCCGTTGTTACAGGCTGAGCTCGAAGCGTTGGGACGCGCCTTGCTTGCACCTAAGCGGCCGTTGGTCGCGATTGTGGGTGGCTCTAAGGTCTCGACCAAGCTATCGATTTTGCAGTCACTGGCAGACAAGGTTGATCAGTTGATTGTGGGTGGTGGTATTGCCAACACGTTTATGTTGGCGGCGGGTTTGCCGATTGGTAAGTCGTTGGCCGAGCCCGACCAATTGGATCAAGCCCGTGCAGTGATGGAAAAAATGCAAGCGCGCGGCGCGGCTGTGCCAATCCCTACAGACGTTGCCTGTGCCAAAGAGTTTTCTGCGCAGGCTCCGGCCACGGTAAAGTCCGCCAACGACGTGTTGGCTGACGACTTGATTTTTGATATTGGGCCAAACACTTCGGCACAGTTGGCGGCGATCTTGAAGCAAGCCGGAACGATCGTTTGGAACGGCCCCTTGGGTGTGTTCGAGTTTGACGCGTTTGCGAAAGGCACTGAGGTCGTGTCGCGCGCCATTGCTGACTCTGCAGGGTTTTCAATTGCAGGTGGCGGTGATACGTTGGCTGCGATTGCTAAGTTTGGGATCACCGATCAGGTTGGTTATATCTCGACTGGGGGCGGTGCGTTCTTAGAGTTCTTAGAGGGCAAGACTTTGCCGGCCGTTGAAATTTTGCAGCAACGCGCGGCTGGTTAAGGTCACGAGACACGCGCTCGATACTTGCGACAATGAGTTGGCTGGAGTGCTGCTTGCAGCGCTCTAGTCTGCGGGCCCTACCACTTGGCCGTTTGCTCGTTTTGACGTAAGAGGGTTGAGAATTGGATCAATCCACAATAAACAGGGTCGCCCCCGTGGCGGTTGATGATTGATGCGGTTCGGCATGATCCGCAACTTGGTAGCTCGTGCCGGGCGTCAAGTCAAAATGCCGACCGTCTTTAAGCTCGGTATGCAACGTGCCAGACAGACACAGCAAGATGTGGCCTTTTTCGCACCAGTGGTCAGCGAGGTACCCGGCGCTGTACTCAACCATACGTACGCGAATCGGGCCAAACTGGCGCGTTCGCCAAAAAGCTTTGCCGGTGGTGCCAGGGTGTTCTGTGACTTCAACGCTTGACCAGTCTGTTGTGCCAAACGGAATATTGTTTATTTGCATAATAGCCCTTGAGTTTTTAAGGTTTTAGCCCCATTGTGAAAGGGTGTCCACCCTTTTGGCGAGCCTTGTGCCGCCACGCATATGGAATTCAAAGACTACTACAAGATTTTAGAAGTGCCGCGCGATGCCTCGCAGGATGATATCCGCAAGGCGTATCGAAAGCTCGCGCGCAAGTATCACCCCGATGTCAGCAAAGAGGCTAATGCCGAGGCACGCATGCGAGACGTGAACGAGGCTAACGACGTCTTACGGGATGTTGAGAAACGCGCTGCCTATGACGGACTCGCCGCGGGCGTGTCTGGCCCCAACGGTGCTAGCCCCGGAGCTGGCTGGGATCGAGGCTTTGAGTTTTCAGGCGCGCCAGGCGAGGGGCCCAATCAGGCTGAGTTTCAAGACTTTATGGCGGGCTTGTTTAAACAGGCAGAGCATCAGCGCCGTACTCAAGGGCGTGGTCAAGGGTTTGACTCAGGTCAAGGTCGTGCGCGAGCATTGCGCGGCGAAGATCACCACGCTGATATTGAAATTTCACTTGAAGACAGTTTCTCTGGGGTGACACGTGATCTTGGGTTGCGCTCGGTGCAACTTGATGCTCAAGGGCAACCGCAGCTTGTGAATCGTACGTTGAGCGTCAAGATCCCAGCGGGGGTCAAAGCGGGCCAAATGATCCGTTTAGCGGGTCAGGGTATGCCCGGCGAGGGCGGCGGTGCGAATGGTGATCTGTTTTTAACCGTACATTTTGCGGCCCACCCGCTTTATCAGGCTGATGGACGCGACCTCAGTATGAAGCTGCCCGTAACGCCCTGGGAAGCCGCACTTGGCGGTCAGGTCCATGCTCCAACCTTGGCCGGAGCGGTCGAAGTCAATATCGCCGCGGGCAGTAAGCAGGGCGGTAAGTTAAGGCTGCGAGGTAAAGGCTTACCAGGCGACCCGCCCGGTGATTTATATCTGGTGCTAGATATTGTTTGGCCGCCAGCAACGAGCGAGGCCACGCGTGCGGCCTATGAACAATTGGCTAAAGCAGCGGCTTTTAATCCGCGCGCCCACCTAGGAGTTTCAGCATGACCCAGGTCAGCATTTGCACCGCAGTGATTGTCGATGATCATGCGCCGGTCACCATCCATGAGTTAGCCCAGTGCTGTGAGCAACAGATTGAATGGGTGATGACGCTGGTTGAGCACGGCGTCTTACCAACCCTGCGGCAAACCGAGCGGCCCGAAGGTTGGGTGTTTGCAAGCGCCGCGGTGGCTCGTGCGCGACAAGTCTCACGCCTGCAACGCGATTTTGAAGTCAACCTCGATGCCGCGGCGTTGATGGCAGATTTGATGCAAGAAGTGCGTCACCTGCGTCGGCAATTGCAAGGGGCTTTAGGTTAGGTCTCGCGGCACGCTGAGCAGTCGAGTTGATGAGCGCTTATTGCGGTTCAATGCCCGCCGCTTTCACTACTTTTTTCCACTCGGCGATATCGCGAATGAGCCATTGTTTTGCTTCGGCTACCGTGTCAGCAACAGGCTCGAGTCCTTTTTCATTTAGCCATCTCACCATATCCGGTGATTTAAGAATCTGGACAAAGAGCGCGTTCAGGTACTGAACAGTATCCGTTGGTGTTTTGGATGATACGTACAGTCCATACCAGACTGAGCTATCAAAGCCGGGGAGCGCTTGCTCTGAGACAGTGGACATTTCTGGCCAAAGTGTCGAGCGATCTTTTGTTGTCACGGCTAAGCCTCGAGCTTTACCCGATTGAGCCATTGGTTTGCCCGTCGCTAAAGGGTCTACGATTATTTGCACCTCATCACTCATTAAGGCAGTCAACGCGGGGCTCGCTCCTTTGTACGGGACATGATTGATGTTGATGCCAGCTGCTAATTTAAATTGCTCGCTGGCCAAATGCACAGAAGTGCCGATCCCCGGAGAGCCGAAGTTCAATTTCCCAGGATTGGCCTTGGCATAAATAATGAGTTCAGCCACGGTTTTTACCGGGGTGTTGTTGCTGACGAGCATTGCAAAAGGCCCCTTTACAACCGTTGTAATGGCAGTCAGGTCAGTTTGTGCGTCATAAGGAAGAGTCTTTTTAAGTGCTGGTTCAGTGGCGATCGCGCCACTGTGCAAAAGGATTGTTGTACCGTCGGGATATGCACGCACTGTTGCCTCGGTGCCGATTGCACCGCCAGCCCCGCTTTTGTTTTCGACAATGACTGACTTGCCTGTTTTTTCTCCCAGACTTTGCGCGAGTATGCGCCCGAGCAGGTCTGATGTTCCACCGGCTACGTAAGGCACAATGATTTTGATGGGCTTGTCTGCAGGGATACCTTGTGCATATGTGTTGATGGATATCGCATTCAAGCTAACGAATAAATAAACGAGTTTTATAAAATGACGCATCTTAAGAATCCTCTCGTTAGGTGCATTTTTCGGTGATCGTGGCGGTACCAAAAATACGATTTTGACCATCTTGTTCGCCGCGCACCCACACCTCGTATGTGTTGGGCTCCGTGTCGTGTCGCCGCCCGCCAGCAATCAGCTGGTCGTGGTTACGAACTGGCTGAATAAATCTGACATCGAGTTCTATGTTGGGAATGGCAGCGCCGCCGAGTGTTTTTTCTAAGGTCTCCCAGATGAGGCCGATCGACATTGTTCCATGAGCGATCACGCCTCCCATCGCGGTTTTCGCAGCAAACTCCGTATTGAGATGGATAGGGTTAAAGTCGTTCGTTAATTCTGCGTAAAGCGCGATAACCGAATGGTCAATCTTTAAACTGCTCGGTTGTAATACATCGGGTAAGTGGATCATGAAAGGCTCCTTCAGGCGGCCCAAATAAGTGTCATTTGCGCGTCGTACATTGGACGACCGGAGGAGTCGCGGCCTTCTACTGCAAAGTCGACATATAAACGCTCTCGCTTAATTTCTTTGTGCAGACATGTCACTTTGCTATGAATCGTTTGACCTAGGCTAGGCAGAACAGATCGGAAGA
>CALFXX010000151.1 GCA_937952975.1 uncultured Alcaligenaceae bacterium | reverse complement strand
ATCATTGCAACTTGCCCGAGCGGCGATTCAAGCGCGGTGTCGATCAGTGCGATGACATGAGCGTCAACGATTCCTCCTGTCATGGCCGCAGTCCAGTGATGCAAGCCATGGACCATTCCTAAAGTTGGTAGCGCCAGTAAGGTGCCTACGATGGTGAGTGTGCCTACGACATAAACAATCGATTTTTCGGCCATGAAGCAACGAAAAATGAACATGCCAAGTAAAGACAACACGCTACCAACCAACGAGAGTATTGAAAAAAATTGTTGATCAAACTTAAGCTCATCGATCAGCCACCAGGTCACACCGGGCCCAGGTGTTGGGATCGCTCTGAAGAAGAAAATGACCAGAGCGGTACCAACCAGGGTTGAGCGCATCTCCGGCTCAAGATCACGCGTCAGGCGACTCATTAAAAAAATGATGATCGCCATTGACCCGACAAAAATGATTTCTTGACCATATTGAACTTGGCTTAAACCCATGGAGAGTGTGAAAGCCACAAAGACCAGGCTGCCCAACAGAATTGTCCAGTTAGGTGCGACGAGTTCGATATGTGAGGTGAGGGCGGCTTGAGCTTGCTTTTTGGTGAAACCTTGCTCAATCAAGCGCCGCTTATCGCGAGCATGTAGCCAAGCCGCTACTGCGACACCTGCTACCGAGATGAGTGGGATCCCAAGAGCCAGGGTGTACACCTGTGCATAGCGCGTGAGTTTTTCGGCTTCAGACAGATGCTGTACCCCTGCAAAGGCATATATGTTCAACAATGCAACGAATACTGAGCCACCGATAATGGCCACGCGCCCCAGCGTTTGCATGGTGGTGTGCATGAGTTTGAGTTGTTCAGGCTCGATGGGTACGCCTTGTTCATCAACATGCGGCACGGCTTCAACCGTCATGGCATCGGCAACGGCATCTTGCAAGACATAACCGATAGGGGCGAGCAAGGCGCTTAAGACATACCAAACTTCAACTGAGAATATGCCAGCCATCGCGTCACGGTAAGACACGAGGCCCACCATGATGAGCAGGCTTGCTGCGATGAGGGCAGCGCCTACAAAAAGTAATCCGCTTTTAAAGCGCCACAACAAATCGACAATATGCCCAAGCCCCATTTTGAGTGACCAAGGGATGACCGCCCAAAAACTTAGGGTCGCTAAAAAGGCTGCAGAGAGGTTGAGATAGTCTTTAACAAAAAAGGTACCGACGATGCCGGTCAGGCTTGAAACGCCTGCGGCGACATACACCATTAAGGGGGGCAGGTACGACAGCCGCATTTCGCGGGCAAGTTCAAGAATGTTGCGATCAATCCAGCGTGTGAGTGTCAAAAACATGGTTTAGGCCCGTGGTGACGTCGGGTCTGATTTTACCGGAGTGCGCGGCAATCCTCGCCCCTTAGGCTGCGCAGGAGGTTAAAGGCCTTTCTTCTCGAACCAACCAAAGAGCAGCAAGGTGATTACAGTAAAGACGATGGCCACAAGCCAGTGATTGACTCCCAATGCCTCAGGCAAACCAATCTTGCCGAAGTCGCCCCAAGAGAGCACCGTGTCTTTGAAGGTAGGGTAAAGCTCAGCATAAATGCCTGCGCCGACAACCATGCCCACAACACCAAACACAGCGTGCCAGCGCCCTTCACCCACAGCACCCACCGAAGTGCCCGGGCAAAAGCCCATCACAGCCCAGCCGGCGCCGAATAAAGCACCGCCAACTAGAATGCCACCTATGTTCATCGCCTTATGGCTCAGTTGAATCAATTTCAAATCATTGAGCGCCAAAATACCGAACATGCCGACGATGATGGCTGAAAGCATGAATTTAAAAATAGTCATGTCCTTCAACAACATGGCGTTGACCTGTTTGTCGTAGCGTAAGACGCGGCCTTTTTGTAAAAGAAAACCAAAAGCCAAGCCTGTACATAACCCTAAAATTTGTTCGATTGACATGATGCTCAAGCCCCTCTTGTATACATAAAGTGTGCAACCAGTGCCCCAAAGCCAAAGAACATAGCCATTGCGACAAATGAACTCACCGAGAGCTGCATCATGCCGCTCAAACCATGTCCGCTCGGGCAGCCATCGGCTAAGCGCGCGCCAATCATGGCGACGATGCCACCGAAAAAGGCAAAGATCGCTTTTTTAATCACCGATGAGCCGAAGCGTTGCTGCCAAACGGGTGGGACGCCTTCAAGCTTGAAGCTTTTATCTGTTACCGCAGAGAGGAGTGCGCCAAAGAAGATGCCGATGATCAGCAAAAATTGCCAGTCAATTTTGACTTTTTCTTTTGCGTAATAAGCATTTTGAGCGACGTGGGCGGCATCAAAGTTTTGAAATACTAAACCCGCAGCACGCACAAACGTGGTTGAGGCGCCAAGGTAATTGGATTTACCCATGTAGACTGTGGTCAGGTAAACCGAGAGGATGGCCAAGAGGCCAACTAAGGCGCCTGCTAAGTAGGGGCTCCAGCCGTCGCGCTGGGCTTTGCTAAGTTGAGCTGACATTGTTATTTGTGATCCCGTAAGTGTTTGCTCTGTCATTTTCAAGAGCACGGCGTGATTGAGTTTCATGCCTGAACATCTTCACGCGAACAGCAAAATCACTGTTTGATGTATGTCAAGTTACAGGTAAATAAGGACCGCCGCTGTAGTCTTTTTAATTGGCGCAAAGGTGTTCAAGTGTTTGCATGACTATTTTTGCCATTGGCGATGGCGTTCGATTGCGCAAACTGACAATGCCGATTTGTAAATCGACAGTCGGGATCTCTCTGATGATGAGCTTTCTTAAAAGTACGTCATGCCCCTTCTTATTTACCGCGCTATCCGTGCTGATAATGACCGTATCACTTGTTAGTGCCAAATGATGTAAGAAGTCAACGTCATCACATTGCACGGCAAGAGTTAATTCAGAGTCTTGTTCAAGTCTTAATTCTTTCGCGAGGCGCTGTCGCAAGGTTGTGGTCAACTTAGTTGCGGCAACGCCGTAGTCCCACATCGCAACGAATGGCGTTTCGGCGTTTGCTAAAGGGTGATCAGTACGAACGTAAAAATCTACTTTCTGTCGAACGAGTGGTCTGATGTCTAGCGCCGCTGTGTTACCAATATCGGCGATGGTCGCAACAAAAAATTCGATATCTTCTCGCTCTAAATTTTCGTGCAATTGACGCCAGTTATTAATCTCTGCGCGTATTGAAACGCGCGGGTGGCGTTGCCTGAGTTGACTGAGGGCCTCGCGTAACAGCGTAGCGGCCGGGAAAGGTCCCATTCCGAAAGCGATGTCGCCTAAGTCGGCGGTTCGGTACAGGACGATATCGCGCTCGAGATTTCGGGCACTTAACAGCAGTTGCCTTGCCTGTTGAATAAAGAACTCACCGGCCGAGGTGAGTCGTACCGAGCCGGGTTGTCTTTCAAACAGCCGCAAGTCGGCTTTACGTTCAATTGCCTGAATGCTTCGGCTAAAGGCAGGTTGACTCAAGTGGACTCTAGCCGCAGCCCTTGCAAAGTGACGCTCTTCGGCTAACGCCACGAGGTGGTTAATTTGAGTCAGGTTGAGCATCGTTTGGGCGCCTTGTCATGATTTGGCATTGTCTGCCTTGAATGTCTAGCCCAAAGTAGATATTGAGCAATTATTCATCAATGTGATGCATTTAATGCATCAAAACAATGCAAATAATGCAATTGATAAATATAAAATGCAAGTTTAGCCTTGAGGGATCTTGACTTTCATCAACCGGACGCGCTCACATGGCAAATACCAAACCGCTTAAACCCATCAATATTGCCAAGCGTTACAAGCACATTAAGCCAGTGCCGCGCATGCCAAATTTTGCAGCCTGGATCGAGGGCGTTGACCTGACCAAGCCGTTGAGCGAACCAGTCAAAAAAGAGTTGCGCCAAGCCTTGTGGGATTTTGAGGTGATTTTTTTTAAGCCTCAAGTTTTGACCCCTCAGCAACATGTGGCGTTGGCCGGCGTGTTTGGACCGAGTTCTGATGGATCGTATTTTGAGCGTAACGCGCATGCGCCCGAGCTTGAGATGATTGTGTTTGACGAAAAGCGCCCGCCAACCATCGACAGTTGGCACACCGACATCAGTTGGAAAGAGCAGCCGCCGCTCGGTACTGCGATTCAAATTACAGTGACACCACCGGCTGGCGGTAACACCTGCTGGATCAGCACGACAAAAGCGTACGAATGGCTGTCGCCCGCGATGCAAAAGTATTTAGAGACCTTAAGTGCTGTCCATACTTGGGAGATCGCCAGCTTTAGAGACTCGTTGGCTAAAAAGGGTGATGAGGCTTTATTTGCAGCACTAAGAGAGTTTAAACCGGTCACTCACCCAGTCATTCTTAAGAATGCTGACTCGGATCGAAAATATATTTACGTGAACTCTGGCTTCACTAAAAAAATTGTTGGTGTCGATCGCCATGAGGCCGACGGTATCTTGAGGTTCTTGTTCGATTGGTTTAAGCGCCCTGAATTTATGGTGCATCATCAGTGGGAAACCAACGGAATTGCGATTTGGGATAACCGCTCGACGCAGCATTACGCGCTAGCAGATTACTGGCCACACTCGCGTGTCAATCAACGTGTGACCTTCGATGATCCGCGCAACGTCGCAGAGAAACCCAAGGACCTGAAGCGAGCATCAAAAGAAAAAGCGCGGACTAAAAAAATTCTGACCGGAGCCTAAAAAAATGGTCAGTGATCGCTTGTTCAAAGCGTTGCAAGTGGCACTCGTGCTGTTGAGCAGTTTACTGACGCAGACCGTTTACGCGCAAAACAGCAGCTTGTATCCAGAGCGGCCGGTTCGCCTGTTGGTGGGGTTTCAAGCAGGCGCTGCGACAGACACCCTTGCTCGTATTATTGGCCAACACTTGAGCGAGCGCTTAAAGCAGACTTTCGTCATCGAAAATAAGCCCGGCGCCGCGACACGCATTGCGATGGAGGCATTGAGTAAAGCGAGTCCCGATGGCTATACGCTCGCGGTGGCCAATGCGGTGACAACGATGTTTCCAACGATGTTTGTTGGAATGTCCTTTGAACCAAACAAAGATTTCGTGCCAATCACGTTGTTGGGGCGCTCACCCTCTTTTGTCGCAGTCAAGGCGAGTTTACCGGCTACAACTTATCAAGAGTTTGTGGCCTATGCGAAAGGTGCAAAGCTCGCCTTTGGACATCCCGGAAATGGCACAAACCCACACGTGGCAGGTGTGGCGCTAGGTAAATCTCTTGGCATCGATTTGGTCGAGGTTCCCTTCAAAGGTAATCAGCCGGTCGCAGCCGCGATGGCTGCGGGCGAAATCGACTATGCCATGCTTGAGTATGAGTCAGCACGCCCCTTGGTCGAGCGGGGCGCCATTAAATTGTTGGCGGTGACTGAACCCAAGCGCTACTCGTTACGTCCAGAGATTTCGACTGGACGCGAAGTTGGGATGACTTTAGAGATTGAAGGTCTGACGCCGTGGTTTATCTTGCTGGCACCACCGGATTTGCCAGCGCCAGTTGTGTCGCTTTTGAATCGCGAGGTACGCGAAATTTTAAAGATCTCTGATGTACAAGAGCGCTTATTGAAGATAGGCATTGAGGCCGAGTCGAGCACAACTGCAGAGGCTGCAAACTATTTCATGGCTCACCGTGCCAAGATGAATACGCTGCTCGAACGGTTGCAAATCTCGATTAAAAATTAAGGCAAGAGCTCGCTGTTGTTCAAAGCGCAATGGGCTTGCCCTTTAATCAACGCGAGTAGTACGGTTTTTGTCCTGATTGATGGTCAGTCACATCAATAATTTCAGTGATCTCTGGTGCGGCTCTCTTTACCATCACTTCAAAACCTTGTTTGAGCGTGGCCTCAGACGAGGCACAACCTTGACAGCCACCACTCATGCGCACGTAGAGTTGACCCTCTCGCAAATCCACAATTGAGATCGCGCCGCCATGACTCGCGATCGACCGATTCACTTCGCGATCAAGAATGTCTTGAACAATCTCTCGTACGACCTCAGTTGAGCGGCCCTGCGCTTGGGCGGCGACAGCCGTTGCAAGCACTGCAGGGGCGCCCGATAACAACTGTGCACGGATTGCAGCACCAATCGCACCTTTGAGGGTTTGCCATTCAGTATTGGCAGACTTGCTCACTGTCACGATATTGTCGGCAATTAAGACAGAGGAGACTCCTGGTAGTTCAAAAAGCGTTGTGGCCAAAGGGGCGCCTGCGGCTTGCACCGTATCGGTAAAGAAAAAAGGCCCGCCCGTTTGCACAACCGTACTGACTGTAAATTTACAAGTATCAGGATCTGCGATTGCAGTTTCAGCCTTGATAGAGATCGGAGCCTGAATCTGCATCGCGTATACGGAGTTTGCGTCAGACATCTTCTGAGCGATTTGCTGCGGCTTCATCAGCAAATTTTCGTAGCCTTGTAAATGCATGGATCCCGCTGTTATGACCATCGTTCCAGTCAAAACCAATGGCATAGTTCCCCACGCTCATGATTTTGTTGGGCGCAACATCAGCGCGTACAGTTTTTGGATCAAGCAATGGACGACCACTCATCTCTTCAACACACAGCGCGCATTGGCAGGCTAAGCGCAAATCTCGTACGTCAAAATCTGACTGCTGGCCGTCTTCCCACAAAATCGTTAATGTGCGGGCGTCGCGTTTACGCATACCGATGGGTGTGTCGATCGCGCCGTGTTGATGTACTTCGTTAGACAGCCACTCGGGTGCGCCTGTGTTTGCTTCAAAGTTCCACATAAACGGTTTAAGTACCGTTGCGGTATTGCGCATCGCTTGGATCAGTTGCGCTGCGATGGACGTGTAAACCTGAGCGCTGGCTGACTGTGGCAAACCAGCGACGATGGGACGACCCTCGTCGCCACAGGTGACCACTTCGCTCGCTAAGGGCAGGGCACCTAAAAATGGCACCTCAAGCTCTTGACTCATTTTTTCGCCACCACCATGCCTAAAGATGTCAGTGGTCTCGCCACAGTGCGGGCACGTGAAGGTGCGCATGTTTTCGACGATGCCTAGAATCGGCACGTGCACTTTTTGAAACATCCGCAAGCCACGTCGTGCAATTTTTAAACTCACCGCCTGAGGGGTTGTCACAATCACAACGCCAGAAAGTGGCGTGCTTTGCGCAATCGTAAGTTGGGTGTCGCCCGTGCCGGGCGGCAGATCAAGAATCAAGTAATCCAAGTTGCCCCATTCGACGCCCGCCGTAAACAGACGAAGGTACTTGGTCACCATCGGACCTCGTAAGACCGCAGGCGTATCGTCACCGGTGAACATCGCCATTGACACAACCTTTAGCCCAAAGCGCTGGGCCGGTATCATCTTGCCCTCAGGTGTTAAGTCGGGTTGGCCGCTTGTCGTGATGCCTAGCATGCCGCAGATGCTTGGCCCTAGGATATCAGCGTCGACAAGCCCGACACGGGCACCTGTCTGTTGTAGCGCCAGCGCCAAGTTTGTACTGACGGTTGATTTGCCCACACCACCTTTGCCACTGCCCACCGCAATGATGTGACGAATGCCTGGCAGTTTTTCAGGGCCCTGAGGCTGAGGCTGACCGCTAGGTTGACTTAAGTCGGTGTGAGTCGCTTGCATGACAGATTGAATCCTTGACAATTGGTCGGGCGATGAATAGCCCAGTAATTTAGTCAAGAATATACCCTAAGATCGCGCTCGTGCCTTGCAAAACCAGTCTTTTCTAGTTTGATGGGCGAGCCTGTCGCCACATATCAGTGGCGGGTGCTTATCAAGACGTTGCAGTCAGACGCAGACGGCCTCAGACAATCAGCCACTTCAGGCAGACGCCCAGCAGTCCACTCACAACAATCACGTGAATCACATTGCGCTTGTATTTGAAGAGTGCGACTCCAGCAGCCACTGCAATCAAAGCCGAGGGCCAGTCAAAGGCACCTTGAAAGCCGGTTGGCCACAGCACGTGATAACCAAAGAACAAGGCTAGATTCAAAATGACACCAACCACAGCGGCGGTGATGGCGGTTAAACCTGCAGTGAATCGAAGATTATTGTGCGTGGTCTCAATCAGCGGACCGCCGGCAAAAATAAACAAAAAAGAAGGCAAAAAAGTAAACCAGGTGACTAAGCAGGCCGCAACGGTACCCGCCAAGAAAAGGCTGTCAGCGCCAAAAAGTGCTTTGGTGTAGCCGCCAATAAAAGCAACGAACGTAACCACCATAATTAAGGGACCGGGTGTCGTTTCGCCTAGGGCTAATCCATCAATCATTTGTGAGGCGGTGGCCCAGTTGAAAGTCTCGACTGCGCCCTGATAAACGTAGGGCAGCACGGCATAGGCACCACCAAAGGTGAGCAAGGCTGCCTTCGTAAAGAACCAACTCATTTGGGTGAGCGTGTGACCCCAGCCAAAGTTCCAGATCAAGTAGCCGATCGGAACGGTCCAGAGTACTGCGCCGACCAGCAACACTTTCATCAACCGTGTCCACGTAAACATAGCGTGCGCCGGCGTTGGGGTGTTGTCATCGATTAAGGCGGGGCCATGGCCCTCTTTTGACTGGGCATGACTGGCGCTGGCTTGAAATAATTGCGGCTTGAAGCGACCAACAATAAAACCAATGGCGGCCGCGCCCAGAACGATCAAGGGAAAAGGAAGATCGAACGCAAAAATCGCCACAAAACTCGCACCGGCAATCGCCCACAGCAGATTATTTTTTAACGCACGTGAACCAATGCGATGCGCCGCTTGAACCACGATCGCGGTGACAGCGGGTTTGATGCCGTAGAACAATCCCGCGACAACTGAGACCTCGCCATAAGCGATATAGATCCAAGACAGTAGGATCAATAAAAATAGCGAAGGTAAAACAAATAAAACGCCAGCGACAACACCGCCGCACGTTCGGTGCAACAGCCAACCGATGTACGTGGCGAGTTGTTGGGCCTCAGGCCCCGGTAGCACCATGCAGTAGTTCAACGCGTGAAGAAAACGCTTCTCAGAGATCCAACGCCGACGCACCACAAGTTCTTGGTGCATCAGCGCGATTTGCCCTGCTGGGCCGCCAAAGCTAATGCAGCCGAGTTTGAGCCAAAAGATGAAAGCTTGCCAGAAACTAACCTGTGGCTCGGGAGGTGTAGCGGCCGTATTCACGGCAAACGCTTTCGTGCAACCCAAAACGTAGCGCCTTGCGCGCCGTAGCGCTCAGCATGAGGCTCTTCAAACTGTACTTCAAACGTATCACCTACGGTGAGGTGTCGCGTTTCACCTCGACAGGTCATCCACATTTCGCCCTGTGTGACGACAGCCTCGACGCTAAACGGGTGCGTATGCATCGGCACCTCTGTATTGGCCTCCCATGTGCGCTCAAGGACTTCATCAAAGCCCGCATCGAGAAACTGTTTTTTGAAGGACTCGAAATTTAGAGTAGTCATATTTTTTATACCGGATGCGTTTTAAGTGGAACGCGAGTTAAGCTAGCTGCGCAAAAGACCTGAGCTAATAATAGGTCAGAATTTAGCGTAAGTAAGTCCGGCGTAAGTGATACGCCGATTTTGCAGGGCTTAGGTGTCTTTTTTTTGCACATTTTTCGTAAGTTTGCAGTAAGTGATCTGCGAGGTTTTTCAGAGCGGCGATTACAATTTTTTTCTATTATTTTCTGTTGGGTTTCTATGAAATTTTCTCCATGGTTAGTGGGCATTTCAGACGCTGTTGGTTTCGTGGTGGGGGCGCAGTGTGGCCTGTGGCTCGGGGCGTGGCTAGGCTTTGACGCCTTTGAACCGGGCTATACCAACAGTGCTTTGATCGGAATTTTGTTGTTGGGCATCGGTGGCGGTTTGGGTCTTCAACTATCGAGTCGCTGGCGTCAAAAACGTGCGCAACGTGCGCTCAATAACGATAAATAGCGTACGGAAGCATGACCTGATGTTTTCCCTAGGTATGGTGAAAACTGAGGCGATTTTGCAGACTTATTGGGTCTGGACTGCTAATATTTCTTGCAAATAAATGTGCGGCGCTCAACCGTGTCCATTTATCCAGAAATAAAAAACGGTGATTCACCACTATTCGGAGATTCAATATGAGCACCAATACGTCTAGCGCAGGGTCAATTGACGACCGTAAAAGACCAATGACGCGCGAAGAGAAACGAGTAATTCTTGCTTCTTCAGCGGGCACAATTTTTGAATGGTACGACTTTTATTTATATGGGTCGCTTGCTGCGATTATCGGTGCTCAATTTTTTTCATCGTTTCCTGAATCAACACGTAACGTCTTCGCATTGTTAGCGTTTGCAGCCGGCTTCTTGGTGCGACCTTTCGGCGCCTTGTTCTTTGGTCGTCTGGGCGACATGATCGGTCGTAAGCAAACGTTCCTCATGACTATTTTGATCATGGGCCTGTCGACCTTTATCGTCGGCCTGTTGCCTGGCTACAGTACGATTGGCTGGGCAGCTCCGATCATCTTGATCGCGCTGCGCATGTTGCAAGGCTTGGCGTTGGGGGGCGAGTATGGCGGTGCGGTGGTCTATGTGGCCGAACATGCGCCAGCGAATCGGCGCGGTTTTTTCACAAGCTGGATTCAAACCACCGCAACCTTGGGCCTGCTGCTGTCGCTGATGGTGATTCTTGTTGTCCGCACCATGGTGGGTGAAAAAGAGTTTGCTGAGTGGGGCTGGCGTATTCCGTTCTTGCTGTCGAGCATCTTGTTGGCTGTGTCTGTTTGGATTCGCTTGCAGATGGAGGAGTCACCCGCTTTCAAGAAGATGAAAGAAGAAGGAACCAGCTCAAAAGCACCGATTGCAGAAGCCTTCGGTAACTGGAGCAACGGGAAATTCGCCTTGATCGCCTTGTTTGGTTTGACCGCCGGTCAAGCGGTTGTTTGGTACACCGGCCAGTTTTATGTGCTGTTCTTCTTGCAAACGATTTTGCGCTTGGATATGTTCACCGCCAACGTGCTGATCGCTTGGTCGTTGATTTTGGGCACAGCAGGCTTTGTGATTTTTGGTTCGCTGTCAGACCGAATCGGTCGCAAGAAAATCATTTTGGCGGGTTGCTTTCTTGCGATTGTGACTTACTTCCCAGTGTTTAAATCGATCACCCAGTTGGCTAATCCAGCGTTGCATGCTGCGCAGCAAAATACTAAGGTGACCGTCATTGCTGACGAAAAGGATTGCTCATTCCAGTTCAATCCAGTGGGCACGGCTAAGTTCACCAGCTCATGCGACGTGACCAAAGCGCTATTGGCTCGTAGTTCAGTGAACTACTCTGTGCAAAACACTCCTGGTGCGATTCCGGCAAAAGTGATGGTGGGTACAACTGAGATTGCCGGTTACGATGCTTCCAAGCTGACTGGCGACGCTATCAAGACTGCGCCTGCGGCCTTTACGAAATCAGTAAACGATGCTCTGGTTGCTGCTGGCTATCCCGTTGCAGGACAGGCGGCCAAAGGCATCATCAAGATGAACGGATTCTTTGACATCTTTAATGCTCAAACGCTTCCGCTTGTGCTGTTGCTGACGTATCTCGTGGTGTTGGTCACCATGGTGTATGGCCCAATCGCTGCCGCGCTCGTCGAGTTATTCCCAACTCGTATTCGCTACACCGGTATGTCGCTGCCGTATCACATCGGTAACGGGTGGTTTGGTGGCTTGCTGCCTGCTACGTCATTTGCGATGATTGCGCAAACCGGCGATCCATACTACGGTTTGTGGTACCCAATCGCGATTGCAGGGATGACGCTTGTGATCGGTATGATCTTTGTTCCTGAGAACAAAGACAAGGATATTTTTGCTGAGGACAGCCGTCGCTAGAAACGGCTAATCAGTTTAGCGTTATAACTAAGGCCCGATCGAACGGAAGTTTGATCGGGCTTTTTCAATTAACCAAATTAACGATAACAACAAATGAGACTGAAAGACAAAATAGCAGTGATCATTGGCGCAGGCCAAAGCCCTGGCATGACGACAGGTAACGGTCGGGCGACGGTATTGCGTTTTGCGCAAGAGGGTGCACGTATTTTGGCAGTTGACCGCAGCCTCGCTTCAGCAGCAGAAACCTGCAAAATTGCGACTGAAGAATATGGGGCTCTAGAAATTGTTCCGTTTGAGGCCGATGTCTGTAAAGAAAGCGATCTGGCAACTGCGATAGCCTTTGCTAAACAGAAGTGGGGCCGCATCGATATCTTGCATTACAACGTTGGCATCAGCGTTGCAGGTAATGATGCGAGCCCGACCGAGATCACTGAAGAGGCCTTTGATCTGATCACCAACGTCAATCTAAAGGGTTGCGTGATGGCGTGTAAGCATGTGCTGCCGATCATGCGCGAGCAGCAGTCTGGCGTCATCATCACTATTTCATCGATCTCGGCCTACCAGCGCTACCCTTGGGTGACGTATAAGACAACCAAGGCTGCCTTGATTGAATACACCAAACAGTTGGCCATCGAAAATGCCGAGTACGGCATTCGCGCGAATACGATTCTTCCAGGGTTGATGGATACGCCGATGGCCGTCGACACGCGCGCGACTGTTTTTGGTAAGACGCGCGACCAAGTTGTGGCTGAACGCAATGTCAGAGTGCCGTTACGTAACCGAATGGGATCAGGCTGGGACGTCGCCAATGCCGCGTTATTTTTAGCGTCAGATGAGGCACAATTCATTACTGGCGTGGATCTTGCCGTTGATGGCGGCGGCTTGGTCAATATTCCGCGATAATCACGTGCGCTTAATTTAATTATTTACATTTAATTTATATAGGTACAACGATGACAAACTCTTCAAAGCCTTTTGAGCCTATTACCCCCGAAATTCTTGCCTTGGGCGAGCGCATGCGTCGCGCAACGCTGGGTGATGCCCACGTTGATCGTTCGTTGCAAAAAGCAAAAGAAGATACCTTTCTTCAGCCAATGCAAGAGGCCGTGATGGGCATGGCATGGGGGGCCATTTGGGGCCGCCCAGGGCTCGACGTTAAATCACGTAGCTTGGTCACGGTCAGTATCTTGATTGCCCTTGGCAGAACCACTGAGCTGGCTGTGCACATCAATGGCGCGCTCAACAATGGCTGGACCAAAGCTGAATTACAAGAAATCTTAATTCACTCGTCTGGCTACTGCGGTTGGCCTGCAGCGCTCGAGGCCTCGCGGGTCGCCAAAGACGTGCTTGATCAGCGTGCAGCTTAAGTCGGCACAAAATAAAGTATCAAAGCAGCTTCAGTGGTTTGTTTAGCGCGCGTTGATACGCTTGATCACATCCGCCGTCAAAACATGACGGCGGATTTTTCCGGTTGGTGTAAACGGTAGCTCATCGTAAAACTCAATCATTTCAGGTAACTTGTAATCGGCAACCTGACCTTTGAGCATTTGGGTGACATCCTCAAGCGTTAAGTTCGCCTCTGGTTTGAGTACCACACAAAGGCAATTTTTTTCACCTAAACGAACATCATTGACGCCCACGATCGCTGCATGTAGAACTGATGGATGCGCGTAAAGAAATTCTTCAATTTCGCGCGGAAAATATTTTTTCCCACCGCGATTAATCATCTCTTTGCGTCGCCCCACGATCATCACATTGCCGGCCTGATCTACATATTTACCCAGATCGCCGGTTCTAAACCAGTCGTCCTCTGTAAAGAGTTCTTTGTTCGCATTTGGATTATTGAAGTAGCCCAGGTGCACAGAGGGCCCATAGGCTGCGATTTCACCTTCTTCGCCATACGGTACATCTTTGCCCTCTTCATCGATGATACGGAGTTCCATTTGTCCAACGATGCGGCCAATGGTGCCGTTCACCTTCTCGGGATCATCTTCAAAGCGTGTAAAGGTATGAAACCCTGTTTCAAGCATGCCATACAGTTCGAGCAGGTGACCTTTCATATGTTTTTGATAGTCACGGATGGTTTCGATCGCGGCAGAAGCCCCTCCGGTGATGACAACACGTAAAGACGTGCAATCATATTTTTGAAACTCTGGAACGTTTAGGATCGCGAGTAACGAGGCAGGCGCAGTAGGTATGAACGTGGCACGATGCTTTTCAATGAGTTCAAGTGCACGTGTCGCTTGAAATTTTTCCATCAAGACCGCGCGAGCCCCGGCCATCACTGTTTGTAACAAACTGAGATAGCCCCAGTTCAAACCAACAGGTAACCAAATGAGCAAGACTTCATCCTGGGTCACATGCATTTCACTGTTGATGACTTCTGCGGCATAGAGCGTGGTGTTAAAGCAATGCATCACACCTTTTGGATCGCCGGTGGTGCCTGAAGTAAAAGCCATGCGCATGACTGCATCTGGGCTCATGTGAATACGCTCGGTGCTTGGCAACGGCGAATGAGTCGCTAATCCTTGCTCAAGTGAATGAACATTCTTCACGGCCGTATTACCCGACACGACAACTGTTGTTAAATTAGGCAGGTCAGGGCGCAGTTCGTCGATCATCGCTGCGTAGTCAAACCCTTTGAAGTTTGAAGCACAGATAAAGGCTTTGCTGTTAGAAAATCGCAGAATATATTCGACTTCACGTCGTCTGAAGTCAGGGCTGATTTTGTTAGCGATCGCACCAATCAGTTCAAGTGAAAAAAATACGATCGGAAACTCGACGCGATTAGGAAACTGCATCGTGACCACATCACCGGGGCCAATGCCAATGCTTTTTAAAAAGGCCGCACAACGATCAACCTGATCTTTAAGGTCACCATAGGTGAGACTGCGTGTCTCATCAATGAATACCAAACGTTCGGGATGTTCGATTGCACGTTTTTCAATGAAATCGTAAAACGTGACATCGTGCCATGCGTTGCTGCCAACATAGCGTTTGCGTAAAGCGTCAGTCAGACGAGTCTTGTATTGCGGTGTCGTCAAACGTTTGACGCTCGAGCCATGAGTCGTTGCGTTGGTCATTTGAATTACCTTAAGGCGCGCAGTAAGCCGCCATCGACGGGAATGGTGCAACCTGTGATGTAAGAGCCTGCGGGTGAAACAAGTAAGGCGACCAGGTTGGCGATGTCAGCTGTTGTGCCGATACGACCCAGCGGGATTTCGGTGATCAGCTTTGCGCGCACGCTCTCTGGGCTTTCGGTGCCAGCGGCAAAAACTTTTTGCAAGCGGTCGGTATCGATGTAACCAGGGCAGATCGTGTTGACGTTAATGCCGTGTTGTGCAATTTCCATCGACAGTGTCTTTGCATACCCTATGAGGCCAGCCCAGGTTGCGACAGACAGCGCAAAGCCTGCGATAGGCTGAATCGCAGAAATCGCTGAAATATTCAGGATGCTGCCCGAACCACTCGCTTTCAAATGAGGCAGCGCAGAGCGCACCATGCGGATGACGCTGAATAAATTTTGTTCGATAGCCTTTTGCCAAGCGACATCATCGAAAGAGTCGATTGCCCCCAAGGGTGGCGCACCATCGTTATTCACCAAAATATCCAGTTTGCCAAAGTGATCGATGGCAGTCTGAACGATGCGTCCGCTTTCGTCCTGATTGCGGATATCGGCAGACACAGGGACGACACGCACGCCATGTTTTGCAGACAACTCAGCTGCGGCGGCTTCGAGCTTTGGGATGCGCCTCGCAAAGATCACTAAGTCAGCGCCCTCCGCCGCTAAACGGTTGGCAATACCGTATCCAATGCCCATACTGCCGCCACCAACAATTGCGACTTTTCCTTTCAGTTCGAGATCCATTAGCGTTCTACTCCACTCAAGAAGGCTTCTGCATTTTTATAAAAAACTTTGTCTAGTATTGCGTCCGAGTATCCCTCGGCCTTCCATTCGGTCGTGAGTCGCTCGTAGGTGTAAAGAGGATAGTCACCACCAAACATAATGCGATCTTGTAGGCGGCGCGCGATGTCGTGCTTAAGGTCAGGGGTGAAATACTTTGGAGACCACCCATGCAATTCGTACCAGATATTGCGCTTGTGCATGAGTACCGCGATCGTCTCTGCTTGCCAGGGCCAGCCTGGCCGTGCAGCAACAATGCGCAGTAACGGATTTTGCGCCGCAACCATATCTAGATGGCGAGGATGACAGCTGTCGAGCAAGATGCCGTTGCCACCAGGCAATCCTGCGCCCAAACCTGTTGTGCCTACAAAGATCAGTACAGGGATGCCGGCTTCGATGCACAGCTTGTAAAAGGGGGCGTACGAGGGGTCGCTCGCGACTACCGAGCCTGACCCATTGACGGCGAGGCCAACGAATCCTGCTTTCGCGTCGATGCAGCGGCGTAGTTCTCTCAAGCCTTCTTCTTTGCCGTGAAAGGTCGGGTCAATATGGAGCCAGTTGCCCAAAATCGCGTCGGGATACTTTCGCTGCATATCGAAAGAATAGTCGTGCAAAGGGCGTATGTCTTCGATCGGTGCAAATTTAGTGAACCCTAAATCCAAGATCACTTGTGCGTGACTCGTATGAAAATAAGCCGCCATCTCTTCTTCTGTGACGTATGTTGTTTCAGAGTTCCAGGTCTTTTTTTGCTGGGCAAGCTCGGCCGCCGTGCGTAGCACATAGCCGCGCTTGGTTCCCCAATGTGAGTGCATATCGATCAGTTTCATCTTGTTTCCTGAAGTTGCTTCTTGAGCCGAGGTTGTCAGCGTATTCGAAATTTCTTGTAGTCTTTTCTACTTTGTGCGGGGCTTTGACCACCGTCGTTTTTGTTCTAAGGGCACCCGCTTGAAGTCATGTCAGATCAAAAAATTGGATCTCGAGCATAAAATAGTTTTTTAAACTTTACCTTTTATTCGGGTTAATACCTATAAATAAGAGGTATAAACAAGATAGTATTTTTGATCGAAATGACCCTTTTAGCGAGATAATTTTTTGAGTGTAATCAAAGCTCCAACCAAGAGACTACGGCCAGGAAGACTATTTCTGCGTTTTTTCGTGTTTCTGGTCTATGCAGTGATGCTTTGTCCACTGATCTTTGTCATGTGGTTAAGTTTTTTCAAGGGTGCGATCCTTTATTTTCCACCCTCTGGCTATACCTTGCATTGGTATCAAAATGCTTGGGAAAATCAAGCGTTTATCAATGGCTTCCTCTTTAGCTTGCAAGTGGCGCTTGTATCGGCCTTGATTGGGGTTTGTCTTGGTGTCATCGCCGCTCTAGGGATCATTCGCTATAGGTTCCAGGGTCATAAGTTCGTCAACACTTTATTGCTATCGCCGTTGCTGATGCCGGGTATCGTGACCGGGATTGCAATCTATCTGTTTTACTTGCGTACTGAAAACTTTCTGGATCGCGATATCGTTGGCACACTCGGCGGCCTCGTGCTTGCTCATATTTGTCTGACCATTCCCTGGACGGTTCGGCTCGTCTCAGCCAGCATGCAGGGTCTTGATCCCTCTATCGAAGAGGCTGCGCGTAACCTCGGTGCAAATGGTCGAGTCGCTTTTTTCAAAATCACTCTGCCGATGCTGCGACCCGCAATTGTGGCGGCTGCACTGTTCAGTTTTATTGTCTCGTTTGAAAATCTCGAAGTTTCTTTATCTCTGGTCGGACCAGGTCATACAACCTTGCCGATCGCAATCATGCAATACCTTGAATTCAACCTCGACCCCACCATCGCGGCAGTGTCCACGGTGCAGATTCTTTTGCTCGGCGTCATCATGCTTGTGACCGACCGATTCGTAAAACTCAGTCAGGTGGTTTGATCAACATGGCCAATGTTTCTTTAATTAATCTTAAAAAGCAGTTTGGTAAATCTCTGGCGGTTTCAGATTTTTCACTTGAAATTGCTGATGGTGAATTGGTGGCTTTTTTAGGGCCTAGTGGGTGTGGCAAGACGACCACGCTTCGAATGATTGCTGGTTTTCTAGATCCTTCTGCCGGCCGTATTCTGATTGGTGATGACGACGTGACGTCAGTGCCTGTGCACAAACGCAACACAGGCATGGTGTTTCAGCGGTATGCGTTATTTCCTCATATGACCGTTGCACATAACGTATCGTTTGGTCTTGAAATGCGTAAGGTTCCTGCCATCGAGCGTGACCGTCGTATGAATCTTGCGCTTGATATGGTCCGACTGACAGAATTCAAAGATCGCTACCCCCGACAGCTTTCTGGTGGACAGCAGCAACGTGTTGCGATTGCCCGAGCGCTGGCAATCGAGCCTAAAGTGTTTCTGTTGGATGAGCCTTTATCAAACCTGGATGCCAAGCTCAGACTTGAAGTCCGTGAGGACATTCGTGCTTTGCAACAGCGTTTGGGTCTGACGACGATTTTTGTTACACACGATCAGGAAGAGGCTCTGGCCATATCAGATCGCATGGCCATCATGCATGACGGTAGAGTTCAACAGGTTGGCACACCACAGGATCTGTACGAAAAGCCCACCAATCTGTTTGTCGCAGACTTTCTGGGTAAGATGAATTTCTTTTCGGGTCGACAGTCAGGAGAGGGACAGTTCACCACGCAAGACGGTCTGCAGCTTAAAGTGTCTACTGTTACCACTGACACTGTGACAATCGGCGTGCGCCCCGAACGCATCGAGTTGTCGACCGAGTCAGCAAGCGATAACAGTGTGCCCGTCACGCTCAAGTCTTACGCCTTTTTGGGATCGCACATTGACGTGGTGTTGATCGGAGCGGGGCAGCAGCGCCTGTCCTGCCAGATCCCAAATACCAACGCCACAAGCAGTCAGCGGTTGTTAGAGCCAGGCGCCCGTTTGTTCATGAATTTCAAAGCAACTGATTGCGTTGTGTTTAGTGAACGAGGCGCTCGATGAGCCTGACGGTCGACACGCAGGCTGGGCGCGCGACGAGGCGTATGGGTGCCTTATTGGCTTTTCCGTCTTCGCTCATTGTTTTTGCCATCATCATGGTTCCGATTGTGTTGATGTTTCGCTATAGTTTTAATTATCACGATCCAGTCACGTTGATGCGCGAAGGCTTCACGCTTGAAAACTATCTCAAGTTTTTTAGTGATGCGTACTATCGCGAAGTATTTTTAAACACCTTAAAGGTGGCCGCAATTTGTACGTTGCTTGCACTAGTCATGGGTTTTCCTGTCGCATACTTTCTGGCTAAAACGCAAACACGTCACAAGAGTCTGTTGATTATCCTGCTGGTATTTCCGTTGTTAGTTGGAAACGTTGTTCGTGCTGCCGGATGGATGGTGGTACTTGGGCACGCGGGCGCAGCCAATGCCTTGTTGCAGTGGCTTGGCTTGATTGAGCAACCCGTGAAGCTTCTTTACACCCCCCTGGCTGTGATCATTGGTACTACAGCTGTGGTGTTGCCCTACATGATTTTGACCTTACAAAGTGTGCTTGAAGGGATCGATTTTTCAGTAGAAGAAGCGGCTCAGAATCTCGGCGCTAATGTGTGGACAACCTTTTGGCGAGTGTTGCTTCCGATCGCTGCACCAGGCGTGGCGGCGGGTACCATGCTGGTCTTTATTCTCTGTATGAATGCCTACGCCACACCTGTTTTACTTGGCGGCAGCGGCATTACGATGATGGCGCCTTCTGTATACGGCCAAATTGCCAAGGCTTCGAATTGGCCGTTTGGTTCAAGCATGGCCTTGATACTGGTCGTAGCGACCTTAGTCATGGCGCTTGGCGCTAATTGGTTAATCCACAGGCGGTATGTGAAAACGATGGCGGCGTAAGTCGCCTTGCTTGCCTCTGTTTAGTTGGCTACTTTTCTCTAGCTAGTATTTTGATGTACTTTATCTTTATTCTTGACTCCCGCATAACCAGGAACCCTCATGGTTGATACCAGCAGTATTTCAAATTTTGATGTCGGCGAAGAAATCAGACTGATGTTTGAGCCCAAGGGCATGCGGCCTGCAACGGCTGCAACCAGTCGCAACGCAGGGCAAGGGCCCTACAAGCGCTTGGTGCTGCGTGGGGCCACCGTGATTGATGGTACCGGTGCACCTCCCTCTGGCCCAGTCGATATCGTGGTCGAGGGCGGGCGGATTACAGAGCTGAAGATTGTCGGTGCGCCTCTGAAGGCAATCAACCCGGCGAACCGGCCTGCTGCGGGAGATCATGAAATTGACTGCCACGGAAAGTATGTGACGCCTGGCCTGATTGATTGCCATGCGCACGTAGGCACGCCTTGGCATGGGATGAGTGGTGAAGTTCCAACCGCAGATTACGTCTACAAGTTATGGCTTGCACACGGCGTCACCACCGCGCGCGAAATGGGTTCGATGAATGGCTTGGGCTACATGCTCGAGCAACGCGAGGCGGCTGCAAACAATCAGATTGCTGCACCACGTTTGTTACTTCATGCTTACTTTCCAGCTGTCAACGAGCGAATTAAAACGATCTACACCCCCGAGCAGGCGCGCGACTGGGTGCGACGTCTGAAGCAACGCGGTGCGGATGGTATTAAATTTTTTGGTGCTCCGCCAACCATCATGCAGGCGGCCCTTGAGGAGGCGGCTATTCAGGGGCTTCGCTCGGGTTGCCATCATGCACAAATGGCTGTCACGCGGGTGAATGCGCTGACGTCAGCTAAATGGGGTTTGACGAGTTCTGAGCACTATTACGGGATTCCTGAGGCTTTGTTTGAAAACCGTATCGTGCAGAATTTTCCGACTGATTACAACTACGGTGACGAGTATTTTCGGTTTTCTGCTGCTGGGCAAATGTTTGCACAAGCCGCTCAGCCGGGTAGTCGTAAATGGAATGATGTATTAGATCAGTTTTTAGAAACTGGCCATACCTTTGTACCGACGTTCAGTATCTACGATGCCAATCGTGATCTTATGCGTGCCAGACGAGCAGACTGGCATGGTGATTACACCTTGAAAACGATCTGGAAGTACTTCCAACCACAACGCGGCGGCCATGGTGCTTATTGGTATCGCTGGAGCACCACCAACGAAGTTGAATGGAAACAAAACTACCGTCTCTGGATGCAGTTCGTGAATGATTATAAAAACCTGGGCGGTCGTGTTTGTACCGGAAGCGACTCTGGTTTTATTTATCAAATCTTTGGCTTCGGTCTGATCCGAGAGCTTGAGCTCTTGCAAGAGGCTGGTTTTAATCCCTTAGAAGTCATGCGGTCAGCAACGTCCTTGGGTGCTGAGTTGTTAGGGATCGAAGAAGAGACCGGTTCGATTGATCTGGGCAAGTGCGCAGACTTGTTGATACATGATGTCAATCCGCTTGAAGATTTTAAGCTCATGTACGGTACCGGTGCGGTGCGCCTGAACGATGAAACGGGTAAGGCAGAATGGAAGCGATCCTTGCGCTACACGATCAAATCGGGCGTGATCTACGATACTGAGTTGCTACTGGCTCAGGTGCGCGAGATGGTGAATCAAAGCTGGAAGGATGACGACCATGATCGCCCTCCCACCCGTTGATTTAGTCGTACTGTGCGGCTTTCTTGGTAGTGGCAAAACAACGTTATTAGTTGATTTTCTGAATCAAGCTCAGCTGCAAGACACGGCCGTGATCATCAATGAAGCGGGTGAAACCGGCATCGACGGCATGCTTGTGGCTGAGGGTGAGAACGATCTTGAGATGACACAACTTGCCAATGGCTGCGTCTGTTGTTCGTTGCGTAGTAGTTTGGTTTACACGGTGACAGAATTACTTGAGGCCGAGCGTCCTGAGGGGGCCCCACCAATCCGACGTATTGTGCTCGAGACGAGCGGCTTGTCGTGTCCGGGCCCCATCCTGGCTTCGCTCGCGGATCCTGCGTTGACGCAGCGAGGCTTGCGTGTCAGTGTCGTCACCACCTTTGATGCTGAGTTAGGGGCCTTGCGGCAAGAGCAGTTCGACGAGGCAGCCGCCCAAATCGCGGCCGCGCAGCGGATTGTTTTCACCAAAATTGACAAAGTCAGCAAACAACAGCTAGAGGTTCAAGTCGCGCAGGCACAGTTGCTCAACCCCTTGGCCGAGTTAGTCTTTGATACGGATCGCGAAGCGTTGGTTCGCAAAGTTTTTGTCGCGCCAGCGGTTGATGAGCCCAGCTTGACCGCGATGGCTGTGAAAGCGTTGATGGCAACAACCTTAAGTCGTGCGCATGCGCGTATCCATGTGATGCGTGGTGTGGTCATGCCAGACATTAGTTGGGACGCCTTGTCTTGTTGGCTGGATGATCTGGCTGGCTGTTGTGGTGAAAAACTACTTCGCGTCAAAGCGCTTGTGCACGTGACCGACTGCGAGGATCCGATTCTGATTCAAGGTGTCGGTACGACCTATGGCATGCCTAGGCGTATGACGCGGTTGAGAGCAGCACCCGATGTGTTGATTGTGATCACCAGGGATATGACAAGCGAAGAAATCGTTAGGCATTTAACGAGTGCAACGGTTAATCTTTACCCGCTCTCAGCGTCCTCTGGTGACTCAAAAAGTGATCAACGGTCTTCACTATCTTTAACTTCAAAGGTCTCTCATGTACTCAACTAACTCCAAACGACGCAGTTTTATCAAATCGTCTTCTGGGCTGTTACTCGCTACTGCAATGCCAATGTTGACGCGCGAGGCGGCTGCACAAGAGGGTAATGTCGTGGTGGGTACCTGGGGTGGTGATTATCAAAACCTTCTTCAAAAAATTGTGAACCCAATTTCTGGGTCGACTATTGTGTTTGACACGGGTAATGCCGTTGCGCGTGCCACTAAAATTCGTGCAGAAAAAAATTCAAGACGCGGTTCGATGGATGTTGGTTTGCTGCAGGACGTCGACATGTACGATCTGTCACTGATCGATCCGTTTCATGCAGTCTCTGAACAGAACACGCCTAATATCGCGAATGCGTATGAACAGTTCAGAACACCTTACTCGATCCCTCATATTTTTAGCGCGATGGTCTTGGTCTACAACACTGAAAAAATCCAGACACCGCCTGACTCTTTTGCCGCGGCCGTTGATCCAAAGTATCGCGGGCGCGTTGGTTTCTCGGATATTTTGCACGTCGCCAACACCTTATTTGCCGGTTTGGCCAACGGCGGCACAATGTCTAGCTTTACCCCTGGGATGAATTTCTTGGCAGAGATCAAGAAAAATGACCCAAAAATATTTCCCTCAAACGAAGCAGTCGCTGCAGCGCTTAAGTCGGGTGAGATTTGGATGACCTGTATGTGGAAGGCTCGCGCCTTGCAATGGCAGGATGCCGGCCTACCGCTGGGTTTTGTTGTGCCTAAAGAGGGGGCTGTTGCTGTGACCTTTGAAGGCGCTGTGCCTAAGAGTGCCCGCAACGCGCCCGGCGCCTGGAAGTTTTTGAATGCAATGATGGACCCAGCCGGGCAGGTCGAGTTTGCGAAAGCGATGGGTTATGCGCCCACGGTACGCAACGCCATATTGCCGCCGGATCTTAAAGCGCGCGTGAGCTTCACCGAGGCTGAACTTAAGCGTGTGCTGCCCTATGATTCAAAGGGTTTAGTGCCCCAAAAAACAGAAGTTCTTGAATATTGGAATAAGTCGTTTAAGGCGGGTGCTTGATTGATTGATTGATTGATTGATTGATTGATTGACGTGAGACTTTGGTTCGACTAACTCACTTAGCTTTCACGTTGCATCGATTGCGGGCAAAAAAATACCAACTCCGCGGGGTTGGTATTTTTTTGGATGCCCAACTGGCTAATTATTGTCGGCTCGCCTTTGCGACGTATTCAGACAAAATTTTCACCTGGTCAGGCGTTAAGCTTGGGTAAGCGGGCATTTGACCAATGCCGTTTTTAAGGGCGTTTACGACACGCGCCGCATCGGGCTGAAGTTCGTTCAGTGATGGCCCGACTGCACCGGCCGCTCCTGCTGCCTCGAGGGTGTGACAGATCGCACAGGCGGGGGTTGCACCTTTTAAAAATAAAAGCTTACCTGCTTCGTCATCCGCCGAAGCAACTGGGGCAAATGCGGCTGCTGACACTAGGGTAACCGCGCCGGTCACTCGAGCAAGATACATAGAGGTTTTGTTTTGCATTTGACTAAAAAGGCTAAGGTGAAGGTGAGCGTGTTGCTTTCGTTCAGTTGGTTGAATGCAGTGCACGCGCACGGTACCCCTACGAGGTCACGTGCGCGCAGAGGATCGTTAAACGACGTTAATTTTTACAGTATGTGCGACCCAGCCGCTATTTAAATAGCCACCAGTATTTTCAGTCGATTGCGCAACTTGCTCAACGCCTGATTTTGTTGTGACGCGGCATGAAACATCATACTGACCGGCTTTCAGGTTTGTTGCCAAAACGAATTGGCGCCAAGCGTACTTACCTAAATCGGGGCCCACTAAGCGCGCAACCTGCCATGTTTTGCCGCTATCAAGTGATACATCAACTTTGGCAACGTCTTCTAAGCCACCCATGGCGACGCCGGTGATTTGCAAGGCACCTGCTTTGACCGGACCGTTGTCAGGCGAGGGCGATGTCACCCAAGATTTCGCATCCATCAGCCAGACAGAGGGCTGACTCGGATCGCCTTTTTCACCGACCGGTGAAATCCGGTATCCAGTTTTTTGAATAGCGGCTTGCGTCTGCTCTTTGGTGAAAGCTAAACGCTTGATGTACTTAATGTTGTTTACGCCGCTGTAGCCCGGAACAATCAAGCGTAACGGGCCACCGTGGGCCAAGGGCATTGGTTCGCCATTCATTTCCCAGGCCAACATGGCGTCTTGCATCGCGGCCACCGGAACAGACCGCTCAACAATCACAGCATTAGGATCAATGCCCTCTGGAAGCTTTTCGCCGCCCGTGCCTGTCATATAGACCATTCCAGCAGAAACGCCGCCTAGCACCTTGATGACTTCTCGCACGGGTACACCCGCCCACATGACACAGCCCGCTGCACCCGTTTGCCATCTCGTACCACTTGGTTTGCCGGCAAACAGGCCACGACCGTTTCCTGAACATTGCAATACGGTCGCCATGGTTTCGAAGCCCATCTGCTTTAGATCGCTGATCGATAAAGTCTGTGGTTTTCCAACGCCTTCGATAGTGACTTGCCAGGCATTGACATCGCCGATATCGGCTGCTGAAGGCGCAGGCAGATTATTACGAATATAAAGACGATCATTGGGGGTGATGATGCTTGAGCCGATTGCTGAACGCTTGGTTTCAATCGTTGTGGGCGTATGGACGATCATGCTGTCAGCATGCTTCCAACTGACATAGCCTGGAAGTGGTTTTGCGGCCGGCGCAGCTGGGGCAGCAGCAGGGGCAGTGACAGAGGCAGGAGCTTGCGCTTGGGCAGACTTTGAATTGAGCCCAGCAGCGGCCATCAGACCAACGGAGGCGCCCAGCAGATGACGGCGCGAGATTTTGATTGAACTTGTCATGATGACCCCTTGGGATGTGAGCGCGATAGCCGCTTTGATGATGTTTCTATTTTAGCAAAGTTAGTGCTTGATGTATAAATGGAGGCGTTTTAATAAATTTGCGTTATAAGTCGCTACAGGTGTGCATAAGTCCGTTTGGTGACGAACATCGCGTGTAAGCTCATCCGAATCGCCTTCGCACGCTAAGGAATCACTCAATGGTATTCAAGTCTCGGCTTGTCACTGAAATATATCGGTACGCTTTAGCTAGCTTGATTGTTGTCTCACTGCATGCTTGCTCTGAGCTTTCGACGCTGCCGCTGTCTGCGGGTACGGGTCCGCATCCCACGCTGCCAGCACCGCAGACTAGTTTGATTCCTACTGTCTTGATTGCCCCCGCCGTGGGTTGGCCGAATGGTGTGACGCCGCAGGTGATGGCGGGTACACAAGTGACTGCCTTTGCACGTGATTTGGATCACCCGCGCTGGCTGTACGTGTTGCCCAACGGAGATGTGTTGGTGGCTGAATCCAATGCTCCAGCCAAAGTCGCTCAGCCCCAAAGCTTGCAAGCTCGCTTGATTGCCTGGGTGACTGGTATGGTGCTGAAGCGGGCAGGCGCCGCCACCCCAAGCGCCAATCGCATCACCTTGCTGCGAGATATCGATGGTGATGGTGTCGCCGATGTTCGATCAGTGTTACTCGAGGGTCTGAATTCCCCATTCGGTATGGCTCTGGTAGGTCATGAGCTGTTTGTTGCGAATACCGATGCGGTGTTGAGTTTTCCTTACGCTACGGGTGATACGCGCATCAATGCGCCCGGGCGACTCGTCACAACACTGCCGGCTGGGCCGCTTAACCACCACTGGACTAAAAACCTCATCGCCAGTCGCGATGGCCAATTGCTTTACGTGACCGTTGGATCCAACAGTAATGTGGCCGAACACGGGATGGACGCCGAAGATCAACGCGCGGCCATCTGGGAGGTGGATCCTAAATCGAAGACACGCCGCTTATTCGCCTCGGGCCTGCGCAACCCGAATGGGCTTGCCTGGGAACCCGCCAGCGGCGTGCTCTGGACCGTTGTCAACGAGCGCGACGAACTCGGCAACGACCTGGTGCCCGACTACTTGACGTCGGTGCGCGACGGCGGCTTTTATGGCTGGCCCTACAGTTATTTTGGTCAGCATGTCGACTCGCGGGTCACGCCGCAGAACCCGACGCTTGTAGCAAAAGCCATCGTGCCAGATTATGCGGTGGGCTCACACACCGCGCCCTTGGGCCTCGTATCTTCAGTGGGCACCACGCTGCCTGATGCTGTGAGCCACGGCATGTTCATTGGGCAGCATGGTTCTTGGAATCGTCGGCCACGCAGCGGCTATAAGGTGATCTTTGTGCCGTTTACCGCTGGCAAACCTAGCGGCGCACCGATAGAGGTGCTGAGTGGCTTTCTTAGCCCCGATGGCGACGCGTATGGTCGACCGGTTGGTGTGGCGCTAGACAAACAAGGTGCACTGCTCGTTGCAGACGACGTGGGTAACATCGTCTGGCGTGTGAGCGCGAAGCGCTGAGGCGAGGCTCTGTGTGCGAGCGGGGTCGCGGACGATTGAACGTATGCTCGCTACGTAGAGAGCCAAACGGGCTTATCCATCCCAAAATTTGGTGCCGGTCTTGCCCATCTGGGTGCTGTCTCTGACATTCTTAATACGGGCCCCAGCGTCAGCATTTGGCCATGATTTGCTGTGTTCGTTTTTACATATAGCGTTTCGAGTTCGGCGCTTGTTAGGGCTCCTGGCGCAGACTCGAAGTCTTCAAGCAGACCTTGACGCTGGATAAACATCGCTGACTGACAAAGCGACACGTTTACTTCGTAGCTGCCACCTTCTTTTGCCCGTCTTGCAAGAGCAAGCATCACACCGATTGCCCCCATATAGCCCGTTAAATAATCGCACATTGGGGCAGAGACCAACTGAGGCTGACCCGCTCCGATCGCTTCCCCATGGGTGTGGCATACACCGGTGACGGCTTGCGCGATCTGCTCCCAGCCGGCTCGGTCTTTAAAAGGCCCGCCGCTGCCAAAGCAACTGACAGACAAATGAATCAACCCGGGACACAGATCAAACAGTTGCTCACGTCCAAAACCTTTTTTGGTCAGCGCTCCGGGACGATAGCCGTCGATGATCACATCAGCCGAAGCCACCAAATCACGAAAAACCTCAGCCTGCTTTGCAATCTCAAAATCTAGAAAACAGCTGCGTTTGCCATGGCTGGTATCGCGTACATGCTCAGTGACCTGCGGCAAGTGGGGCGCCGTCACCATCAAGACATCAGCGCCATGTTCAGCCAGAGTACGCCCAGCAATCGGACCCGCAAGAATCCGCGTGAGGTCTAGCGTGCGTACGCCCTCTAGCGGTCGTGTTGTGCTCGCGACAGGTCTGGGCGCACTGTCCCTGACCTTGCGAATCTCAATCACAGGCAGCGCGCTCAAGTATTGCCCTTGAGGATGCGCGAGCCACTCGGCGGGTGTTCGAATCAAACCACCGCAGGCTTGCGCGTCAGCGATCGCTTGCTCGAGCGCTTCGCCCTCCCATTGTCTGACGGCTGAGGACACACCCTCAGCGGAATGCTCACACTTCAAAACACCTAGTACTTTAGGCGTCAAGCTGGGCAAATTCAGGTGAGGGAGAAGCCATTTTCCATCCCGAGTCGGCCAAGGCTGTGTCGTGGTGAGCATTTTTTTCATCATGTCTGATGGAGGAACGCCAACATATTGCCCCTCTTCATTTTGCATACGCGTGTAATCTACAGTCCTTAAAACAGCGGCGGCATGCCTCACGTCTAGCGACAAGCCTTGCCTGTTACCGTGTCGTAATTCCCACAGGTCATTGGCCGCGATGCCGACCATGGTGAGCGCTGCAGCAACCGACTCACCTGCTTTAAAAGGCGTCTTGTAAAACGGATCAGCACCCGCGATTTCGATCTGCTCACTTGGATCAGAAAGATCTCTGACACGTAACAGCTCGTCAAGGGCAGAAACGAATGCCTCTGGCGCCTGAACTGAGGTGGTTTTTAAATTGGTTAAAGACATATCGCAAACCTTGAGGAATGGACTTGTATGTTACTCGTCTCTGTGGTCAGGAAGAGACCAAGAAAAGGTTGGCAGTTCAGGAGGTAAGAGCTGTTGCGATTCGCTTGAAATCCAGCGCTCGACAAGATCAAGACGGCTAGAATATACTGTTTATTTATACAGTATTATTATGCAATCAAATCATCCAACCTGTACTACCGCACCCACACTGCACCAGACTCCAATCGCTCTGTTGCAAGACGTACCTGCCTACGGCTTCAGGCTGCTCTCCCACAGAATGAGCGCCGGATTCCCATCTCCAGCAGCCGACTATTCCGAAGAAGAGCTAGATCTCAACACCTATTTGGTACGAAACAAACCGGCCACCTTCATGTTTTCTGTCAAGGGCGACTCGATGGTTGGGGCCAGTATTGAGGACGGCGACAAGGTCGTTGTTGACCGTGCGCTGAACCCAAAGCACAACGACATCGTCGTTGCCGTGCTCAACGGCGAATACACCATCAAGCGTTTGTTCAAACACATGGGCTGTGTTGAACTGCGCCCCGAGAATCCGGCTTACCAACCCATCACGTTCAAAGACGGCTCCGAGCTTCAGGTGTGGGGCGTTGTCGTTGGCGTTGTGCGCCGCTACCCCCTCAAAAGTTAGCGGATGGCCAGCGCACCCATGTTTGCGCTTGTTGATGTCAACAACTTTTATGTTTCTTGCGAGCGCGTCTTTCAGCCCCAGTTTGAACAGGTGCCGATGGTGGTGCTGTCTAACAATGATGGCTGCGCGGTCGCCCGCTCGGCCGAAGTAAAGGCGTTGGGCGTGAAGATGGGCACACCGTGGTTCAAGATGAAAGAGCTGGCCAAAGAACACGGCATCTTGGCCCTTTCGTCGAACTACACCCTTTACGGCGACATGAGTAACCGTGCCACGGCTGTGCTGCGCGACTTCTCGCCTGACGTCGAGGTTTACAGCGTTGATGAGTCGTTTCTGCGTGTGGAATCGGTTGCACACCTCTATGGTGGCGTGACGGCCATGGGGCAGCAGATTCGCCAGCGCGTCAAGCAGTGGACGGGGCTACCGGTTTGCGTGGGCTGCGGGCCAACAAAAACACTCGCTAAGATTGCCAACCATCTGGCCAAAAAAAATCCTGAATTCGATGGCGTTTGCGATTTGCACGCTATCCCGCGCCCCGAGCGCCTGCGGTGGATGTCGCAACTAGAAGTGGGGGAGGTGTGGGGTGTTGGCAAACGTATTGCCAAGCGGCTAAACGCGATGGGTGTCGAGACTGTTCTAGACCTGCGTAACGCCCCCATCAAAGAAATCAGAGCCCAATTTGGTGTGGTGATGGAGCGTACCTGCAACGAGCTTCGCGGGATTTCCTGTCTTGAATTAGAAGACGTTGCCCCACCTAAAAAGCAAATCATGTCCTCACGCAGCTTTGGCTCGCCCGTGACAACTTTGGATCAACTGCGCGAAGCCGTCGCGAGCTACGTGTCGCGCGCCGCTGAAAAGCTACGCGCCCAAGGCTCGGTATCGGCTGCGGTTCACGTCTACATTCAAACTAACCGCTTTAAAGGAAGTGACCTGCAATACAGCGAAGGGCTGCTGGTGCCGCTGCCAGACCCGACTGACGATACGCGGCTGCTGACCAGTGCAGCCACTCTTGGTTTAGGCCTGATCTTTAAACCGGGCTACCAATACAAAAAGGCGGGAATCATGCTGACGCTGATCTCTGATAAGGCCAAGCGCCAAGAGACGCTGTTTGATGATCCTGTGAAACGGGCGCAATCAGCAAAACTGATGGCTGCCATGGATGCGATCAACGCAGAGTTCGGTCGAGATACGGTGAGAACCGGTGCAACGGGTACTGACAAGCGCTGGGCGATGCGTTCAGAAAATCGTTCTCGTAGGTTCACAACGCGGTGGGACGAGTTGCCGATCGCTAAGTGACTTGCGCGCAAGCCGTGGGGTGGTGCCCCCACGATGCTGCAAGCCCAAAGGTGTCAAACCCACCACTACATTGAAAATAGCAGGCCGGCAGAAATCCCTAACGATTTCTCTGTACTACCGCCTATTCCATGCGTGTAGCTGGGGCTAATGTACCAGCCGACTTTTTTCGTAGTCCAAAACATAAAGTCTGCGACGAAGGCAACCCCTAACTGAAGGTTGTTATTGGGCGAACTGGTTTTTCTCCACATGGCTGGGCCTAGGCCCAAACCGAGTTCTACATCTTGCGCCAATTCGAGCGGTTTTTTGAAAATGATTTGAGCGCCAAGTTCTTTTGGATTAGAGGTACTGAGGTACTGAGCTCCTAGTTCAATTTCAAGTTGATGTTCAATGGCTGTAAATTCTATCGCCAAGGAAGTGCCATAGGCCGTTGAGCCGTCGACTAAACTTTTTTCTGCTGCCGGGCCGACTAACAAAATCAGTGATCGATCGTCTGTAGATTCTTTCGCATTGACGATCGTGCCATGCATGCTTGACGCAAAAGCCAAAGCAAGCAACGTCGTTCTTATCGCTTTCATATAAACCCTTAAACAAGTACGTAAAGCTCAATCGCAATAGATTGAGTTCGAGCAATGTGTTTAAGCGTTTATGGGCGGATACTCTATGAGCGCGGGAAAGGATTTGATCAGAAAAAGCGGCTCTAGAGAAACATGAGCCCGATGATCAGGTGGCACCAGTAGACTCATTAAGCCGACAATTCCGATGACCGAAACGTGATGGCACTGGTGGCTGCCCGAGTGATCGGATGAATTGCTAGCATCCGTTTGTGGGTGATGGTCGTCTAGAACAATTTGAAACAACCCATTACTAGATTGATTATCACTCCAAGTGATCTGACTCGCTCCCTCTTGAGTTGGATGATATTGCTCATGCGATGCTGCCAATACTGGCATTAAAGTCGTATTAAATAAAAAAATAAGAGTGGCAATCAGTAGCGCTCGCATGCTAGGACTATAACTGACTCTCATTGGGACAACAGTTCAATATAAGCTTGATAGCTATAAGTGCGGTACTGCTTTTGCCCAGTCATTTCCTTGACGATGCCGAGATCCTGAAGCGTCTTGACTGCAGCGTTCGCAGTCGGGAACGTTGTTTCAAGCTTCTGCCCCACTTGTTCGATTGTGAAACGAGGCATCATAGGTAACATTTCAAACAGTCGATAACTTGAGGGACCCGATTTAGGTGATTGAAGCAGGCGTTTGCGATCCGCCGCGACTAAGCTTGCAACTTCAATAATATTTTTTTCTGCCTCACTCGCTGCAACGCTCACTCCTTCCAAAAAAAATGATACCCAAGACTCCCAGTCACCTTCGGTACGAATGATGGATAGTCTGCGGTAATACTCTGCTTGGTGTTTTTTTAGGTAACCGCTCAGGTACAGCAGAGGCTCGGCAAGCAGGCCCCAATGTTCAAATAGTGCTGCGATCAGTAATCTGCCGATACGTCCGTTGCCATCCAGGAAGGGGTGTATCGTTTCGAATTGAGCATGAACCAAGGCGACTTTGACAAGTGGCGGTAAATCTGTGAAGTCTCCATGGATGAAACGTTCGAGGTCTGCGAGTAGTTCTGCAACGCGCTCAGCTGGCGGTGGGACGAACATTGCATTACCAGGTCGAGTTCCTCCGATCCAATTTTGAGAGCGGCGCAATTCTCCGGGTTGTTTGCCC
>CALFXX010000150.1 GCA_937952975.1 uncultured Alcaligenaceae bacterium | reverse complement strand
GTCATCGCAGTGATGGCACGTGCCGTGACCCTCGTTGGCCCTGCTGGTGCTGGTCAGTTAGCCAAAATGGTCAACCAGATCTGTATCGCTGGCTTAGTACAAGGTCTTTCTGAAGGCATCGCCTTTGGACAAGCTGCTGGCCTAGACATGAAGCAAGTGATCGAGGTGATTGGTAAAGGCGCCGCCCAAAGCTGGCAGATGGATAATCGTGGCGGCACCATGGTTGACGACAAGTTCGACTTTGGCTTTGCAGTTGATTGGATGCGTAAAGATTTGGGCTTAGTGATGGACGAGTGCAACCGCAACGGCGCACGCGTTCCGACCATTGCCTTGATTGATCAGTTTTATGCCGACGTTCAGAAAATGGGCGGCGGGCGTTGGGATACTTCTAGCCTGATTAAGCGTCTACGCTAAAAAAGATCGCAGTCAGCTAGTGTGAGCAGTGCAGAAATGCACTGCTTTTTTTTGTCTACTGTTTTGACTGAAGGTTTTCCGGCGCAGTTTGATACGAAGTTTGCGACGGACTTACTTCGGGATTAACGACGGAGTTTGACAGAGGCCTTGCTGCGATTGCTACTGCCCTTGTGCAGGCAACACTGGCGCGGGCGAGGGCTGTACACCCAATTGTCGGTCTTGATTTGAATCGTTTTCGGGCGGTCGTTTAAAGATCAGCGGCGACAGCTCATTCAGCGCCTGAGTGTAGACCTCACGTTTAAACTCAATCACATCGTCAAGTGAGACCCAATAGGGACTCCAGCGCCACGCATCAAATTCAGGATGCGGCGTCGCACGCAAGCACACGTCTGTGTCGCGCCCAAGCATACGCAGCAGAAACCAAATCTGCTTTTGTCCTTTATAGTGCCCGCGTGACTCGCGCCGGATAAAGGTATCAGGCACGTCGTACCGCAACCACTCGCGCGTACGTCCCAAAATGCGGACATGATCGGGCAATAAACCGACCTCTTCGTGAAGCTCGCGCAGCATCGCCTGCGAAGGGCTTTCACCCTGATTGATGCCGCCTTGCGGAAACTGCCAAGCATGTTCCCGTATGCGTTTGCCCCAAAAGACCTCGTTTTTTTGATTAACGAGGATAATTCCTACATTTGGACGGTAGCCTTCGCGATCAAGCATGGCCACTCCCTGCGAATTCAATACAATGCGAGTGATTATACGTACCTGTTGGGCAATATGCCCTAATAAAATTTAGCTTCCATCCCATGCGCGCATCCGCCTTTCATATCAGCACCCTCAAAGAAGCCCCTAACGACGCCGAGATCACCAGCCATCAATTGATGATGCGCGCAGGCTTGATCCGCAAACTGGCCGGCGGCATTTACAACTACATGCCTTTAGGTTTGCGTGTCATACGCAAGATCGAAAACATCATTCGCGAAGAGATGAACGCAGCTGGGGCGCTCGAGCTCTTGATGCCAGTCGTTCAACCCGCCGAGTTATGGGTCGAGTCAGGCCGTTGGGAGCAATATGGCCCCGAGCTTTTGCGCATGAAAGACCGTCACGGACGCGATTTTGTTTTGCAACCGACCTCTGAGGAAGTGATCACGGACATCGCGCGCAACGAAATTCAAAGCTGGCGGCAGCTTCCGGTCAACTTTTATCATATTCAAACAAAGTTTCGCGATGAACGTCGTCCGCGTTTCGGTGTCATGCGTGGGCGCGAGTTCACCATGAAAGATGCGTACTCGTTCGATCGCGACGTGGCCGGCGCTCAAAAAAGCTATCAAATCATGTTTGACGCCTACATGAAGATTTTTGAACGCATGGGCTTAACGTTCAGAGCTGTTTCAGCTGACACTGGGTCAATTGGCGGTTCGCAAAGCCACGAGTTTCAAGTGATTGCTGATATCGGTGAAGACTTGATCGTGTACGACCCTGCCTCAGACTATGCCGCGAATATTGAGCTTGCCGCAGCGCCTTGCCTGATTGAACAACGCGGCGCCCCAGCCGCGGCCATGAAACTTGAATCCACGCCTGATGCAGCCAAATGCGAAGCTGTTGCGCAATTGTTAGGCGTGCCACTGACACAAACCATTAAATCGATTGTGCTGGCGACCGATCATAAAGATCAACCAAGTAAAGTGTGGCTGCTGTTATTGCGTGGCGACCATGAGCTCAACGAAATTAAGACGGGCAAGATTCCCGGCTTGAATCATGGCTTTAGATTTGCCACCGAGACTGAGATTGTTGAGCACTTTGGCTGCAAACCTGGCTATTTGGGGCCAGTCAATACAAAACGACCCATCAAAGTCATTGCCGACTACACCGTCGCCAACATGCACGATTTCATCTGCGGCGCCAACCAAGAAAACGCTCACCTAAGCGGTGTGAACTGGGTGCGCGACCTGCCCGAGCCTGATTTGGTCACCGATTTGCGTAATGTCGTCGCTGGCGACCGCGCGCCTTCCGGCACGGGCCAGTTAGCGATTCAACGAGGCATTGAAGTCGGACACGTGTTTTACCTGGGTACAAAATACTCTGAAGCGCTGAAGGCAACCTTTCTTGACGAGACCGGCAAGCCGGCGCTCATGGAGATGGGCTGCTACGGGATTGGCGTCACCCGCTTGGTCGGAGCCGCAATCGAACAGAATCACGACGCGAAAGGCATTATCTGGCCTCGTGCGATCGCACCTTTTGAAGTCGTGATTTGTGGCGTTGGCTGGGGCAAAAGCGAAGAAGTGCGCAGCGCCTGCGAGTCAATTTATACGTCACTCAAGGCACAAGGGGTGGATGTCATCTTGGATGATCGCGATTTGCGCCCGGGCATCATGTTTGCTGAGTGGGAGCTCATTGGCCCACCCGTGCGGATCACGGTGGGTGACCGCGGCCTCAAGGATGGCGTCGTCGAACTCTTGTCGCGCACCGAATCTGAAGCCACACGTGTCTCGCTCGCTGATTGCGTCACACAGACCCTCACGCGCCTGTCGCTCGTCTGACGCATGACTACACTACCTCAGGCGCCGACCCGCCGTCACCCTGGAGCCTAACCTTGCGCCCCCAGCCGCCTAAGTTTAAACATCGTTTTGCTGTGCGCGTGTACTATGAAGATACCGATATGGGCGGCGTCGTTTTTTACGCCAACTACTTAAAATTTATGGAGCGCGGTCGCACCGAATGGCTGCGCGCTGTTGGCGTAAACCAGTCAGAGCTCGCGACCCAAGAGCAGCGGGGGTTTATGGTGACAGAGCTGGACATTCGCTATCTCAAGCCCGCGCGCCTCGATGATTTGTTACAAATCGAAAGCGAAGTCACACGAATGGGCCGAGCTTCGTTACACTTCCATCAAACGATATGCCGCGATGGTGAACTTCTCACGCAGAGCAATATCCAAGTCTGTTGTGTAGAAACCGTTAACATGCGGATCGCGGCGATCCCAGAATCGGTACGTACCAAATTCGCAGTAACTATTCAGGAATAAGTGATGCCAACTACCTCCGACATGTCAATGCTCACGCTGGTCTTAAACGCCAGCATCCCCGTGCAACTGATCATGCTGCTCTTAATCGTGGTCTCGATTGTTTCCTGGACCTTCATTTTTTCGAAGCGTGCCACGATTAAGAAGTCATTGGCGCAAACGCGACGATTCGAAGATGATTTTTGGTCGGGCGGTGATTTAAATGGCCTAGATCAATCGGTTGCTAGCAGATTGAATGAGAGTGGTGCTTTAGCACGTATCTTCCATGCTGGCATGGAAGAGTTTGCGAAGGCTCGCCGCGCGGGCGCCACACCCGCTACGGCGCCAACGCTTGACGGCGCACGTCGCGCAATGCGTGCCGCTTATCAGCGCGAAATGGATGAACTCGAATCACATCTGAACTTCTTGGCCTCGACCGGGTCAGTGAGCCCCTATGTGGGCTTGCTAGGCACTGTGTGGGGCATCATGCACGCGTTCGTGGGCCTAGCCAATGTTCAACAGGCAACGCTTGCCTCTGTGGCTCCCGGCATCGCAGAAGCCCTGATTGCGACAGCCATTGGCCTCTTCGCTGCAATCCCGGCGGTGGTAGCCTACAACCGTTATACCCACGATATTGACCGCCTGTCGATTCGTTTCGAAACCTTCGTCGATGAGTTCTTGAATATTCTGCAGCGGCAGGTGCGCTAATGTCTTCAGTACGCTCAAGTTCTGGGCGGTCTGGCCGTCGCCTAAAAAACGAAATTAACGTTGTGCCTTATATCGACGTGATGCTTGTGTTGCTTGTCATTTTCATGGTGACAGCACCTTTAATCACACCAGGGGTGATCGAACTACCCTCCGTCGGGCAAGCGGCCAATGTCCCCTTAACTCCGATTGAAGTGCAGATCACCGAAGACAGCAAGGTATCTTGGCGCAAACGCGAATCGGGTCAAGTCTTTAAACCTGTTGAACGCAACGCTCTGGCGCAAACGATCTTGTCAGAACTGAAGCCCGACCAACCAGTCGTCATCGGTGCCGATGGCAAAGTCCCCTATGACGTAGTCATGAAGGTCATGGAAGATTTGCGTAAAAACGGAGTCACTAAACTTGGTTTACTGGTGGATCAGAAAGGCAACACAGCGCCAACTCCTAACGCCAAACCTGTAAAGCGTTAACGAACGTCATGCCGAACCTGCTTAAGCACCTCGCTGACTGATGCCGCCTCGTCACCCAAAACCGGTGCGCGGTCCGATTCTGCCCCCACGGCAGGCAATGAACCTGCGTGCGCTTGGCTTAGCGCTGCTGGCCCATTTGATCTTGGTGCTGATGCTTGTGCTCGGACTTGACTGGAAGACCGAAGCGAATGGGCCGCTTGAGGTCATGCTGATTGCCGATGGTAATAGTCCTGTCAACCCACCGCCTCAAACGAAGCCTCCTGAGCCCACTCCGAAGCCCGAACCGACCCCAGAGCCAAAGCCTGAACCACCACCCGAGCCGTCTCCTCCGCCACCGCCACCGCCGCCACCACCGGTTGCGCCAGCGGCTGCGCCAACTCCAGAGGTTGACCCAGAAATAGCCCTCGAACAAGAAGCTAAGCGCCGACGCGAGCAAGAAAGGCTAGAGCGCGAAATTGCTGCAAAAGAAGCGGCTGATAAACGCGCGGCTCTAGAGGCCATTAAAGAAAAAGAGCGTATTAAAAAAGAACTCGAAACGGCAAAAATCAAAGAAGCTGAGAGGCTTGAACAACGCCGACGCGATGCGGAACGCGCCGAGGCAGACAAAAAGGCCAAAGAAGAGGCTGCTAAAAAGCTAGTCGCCGAAAAACTAGCTGCCGAGAAAAAAGAAAAAGAGGAAGCAGAGAAAAAAGTAAAAGAAGAGGCTGCTAAAAAAGCGAAAGAAGAAGCGGCTAAAGTTGCTGCTGCAGAGAAAAAGGCAAAAGAAGAAGCTGCTCAACGGGCCGCCAAAGATCAAGCGTTGAAAGATATGATGCGTAGCGACGCCCTTGGGGCTGCTGGCTTGCCCGGCGGAACTGCCGACCGTAACCAGGCCGGCGGGGGGCGAGATGACGGCTACGGCGCAAAAGTGCGTGCCTGCGTTCAACCGGGCGTGTCCTTTCCACCACCGCCACGCAGCGGTGCGGGCAATCCAGCTGCTGCTTACAGGGTAAGCTTGAAGCCTGATGGACAAATTTCGGACGTCAGACTGACAAAGTCGTCTGGCAACGTAAACTTTGACCGCGCTGTCGAGACCGGCATCCGTCGCTGCACGCCCTTCCCAAGGCCCTCTTCAGGGAGCTACCCAGGTTATATCGACGTCAATTACAATATGTATGATTGATAGGAGCCTGCAACATATGACGTTTGATCGACCCTACCCCATGCCAACTGCCTTTAAGTCGTTAGGTGTCTCCCTTTGTGGGTGGCTGCTTGCTTGCCTCGTCATCACGTTCACGCTGTTTCACACAGAAGCCGCGCAGGCGCAGTTACGGGTCGATATTTCTGGTACGGGCGCACAACAATACCCCGTTGCAATTGCCGACTTTAGCGGCGATGCTACAGGCAGCCAGATTGCAGAAATTATCCGTGCCGATCTCACCCGTTCAGGCCAGTTCAGACTTATCGCCACAACTGGCTCAGCGCTCACCGTTGACACGCCAATCGCTTACGACGAGTGGCGTACACGAGGCGCTGATTTTATTGCGTACGGTTCAGTGGTGCGCTTACCCGACGGTCGTTTTGAAGTGAAGTACCGTCTAGGCGACACTGTCAAACGAGGCGCGCTTGACGGCTTTTCAGTTTCGGGCACCGAGAAAGAACTACGGCGTGTTTCTCATCAGATTGCCGATCGTATTTACGAAAAAATTACGGGTATAAAAGGCGTATTCGCCACACGTATCGCCTATGTTTTAAAGCAGGGCAAAACCTACGAATTGCAGATTGCAGACGCTGATGGGCAAAACCCTCAAGTCGCATTGCGCTCGCGCGAACCCATTATTTCTCCCGCCTGGTCACCCGATGGCGCGCGCTTGGCCTACGTCAGTTTTGAATCAGGCAAGCCGGTGGTATATGTGCATCACCTGACCACTAGCAAGCGCGCCCCTGTTGCCAATTACAAGGGCAACAACTCGGCGCCTGCCTGGTCGCCGGATGGCAACACTCTGGCTGTTGTGCTCACGCGCGATGGTTTGTCACAGATTTACACACTGGGCGCAAATGACGGTGCCAATTTGCGTCGCGTGACGCGTTCACCTTTGATTGATACCGAACCAACGTTTGCGCCTGATGGTCGGTCGATTTTCTTTACAAGTGATCGCAGCGGTAGCCCCCAAATTTATCAAACTGGCCTTGATGGCGGTGAACCGCGCCGCATCTCTTTCAACGGCGGTTACAATATCTCACCTCGAATTTCCCCGGATGGCAAAACTTTGCTAACTGTCACACGTCGAGACGGCACGTATCGTATCGCCTCGCTGAACTTAGCGACTGGCGCAGAGTCTCTGCTGACCGATGGTCGGGATGATCAGTCACCAAGTTTTGCTCCAAACGGAATGCAAGTACTGTATGCCGCAATTCAAGGTGGTAGAAGTGTGTTGGCCGGTGTATCAAGTGATGGTCGCGTTCGTCAAACGCTGTCTGTCCTGAACGGCGAAATACGCGAACCCACCTGGGGCCCATTTTCTCAATAACCGTTGAATTTCCTCTTAAAGGATCCATCATGTCGCGCATCGCAAAAGCTCTCACCATCGCCGCCTTAGCTGCCAGTTTGGCCGCTTGTAGCTCGGTTTCTCTTGACGATAAAGCTGGGGCGGGTGGTGCAGACGGCTCAGGCATTCTCGATCCGTTCAACCCACAAAGCATTTTGGCAAAACAGCGCTCGGTTTATTTCGATTTCAACAGCTACACCGTAAGCGAGCAATATCGTTCACTGGTTGAAACTCACGGCAAATACTTGGTCAGTGCTCCCCAGCAACGCGTAGTCATTGAAGGCAACACCGATGCCCGCGGCGGTTCAGAATACAACTTGGCGCTGGGCCAACGCCGTGCTGAAGCCGTGCGCCGCATGCTGACTTTGCAGGGTGTATCTGACACTCAGGTTGAGACCATTAGCTTTGGTAAAGAGAAACCCAAAGCCACGGGCAGTTCAGACGCCGACTACGCTGAAAACCGTCGTGCAGATTTCAACTATAAGCGTTAAGCTTAAAAGCTGTGATCTGAACTAAACAAGGCGGCTCACTAGCCGCCTTGTCGTTTTAAAGGGATATGCTATGTCTATGACCACCACTTCTAAGCGTTTGCTGAGTACTGGCCTACTTTTAATCGGTAGCCTCACGATCGCCCAGCCGGCGTTAGCCTTTGCCGATGATGATGCCCGCAAGGCGATTGTTGAATTACGCCAACAAATTAAGACACTCACCGAAGCCAATCTGCGCGCTCGCATGCAACTCGCAGATCAAATCGAAGCTCTTGAGCAAGAAGTGATTCGCCTGCGCGGCGACATGGAACAAATCGGACGTCCAAGCTCGGGGTTAGGCTCACCAGGGGGTACTTCTGGCGCGCGTGCGCCTGATGCCAAATCTGCTGACCCACGCGAGCAATCCGCTTTTGATCAGTCGATTGAAACCTTTCGCAAAGGTCAATACAAAGAAGCCATCGAAAACCTGACTGCGTTCTTGACGCTCTACCCTGACAGCAAGCTCACACCAACGGCTCAGTTTTATCTAGGTAGTAGTCGTTACGCTTCAAAAGACTTCAAGGGTGCCATCGCAACGCTTGACGCAATGGTAAAAAAATATCCCAGAGAAACTCGCGCACCCGACGCCTTACTGTTAATTGCGGGATGCCAGGTTGAACTGAATAATCGCCCTGCGGCGAAAGCCACTCTTCAGCGCATCGTTCAAGAATATAAAGGGACTCCAGCTGCAGAAACGGCTGCCAAACGGATTCCTTTGCTCTAAGGTGCACAACTAGGTGCACAACCGTCTAGCAGATTCAAGCTCAAGTATCGAAGCCTTGAACCGGCTAGGCGCTACCCAAGCCGCGCCTATGCGGTCAGATCAACATGCGTGATGTGCGGCTTAGACTCGTCTGGCTCAATGCTTTTCAAATCGAAGCTTAGAAGCGGCTTGCTCCCTTACGTCGAGGTCAGTAATAGGCACGCCACACCCATCACAATCAGCACAGTCCCAATCGTTTCTTGACGCGTACTTTTACTTGCAAACACACGCCATGACAACAATTGCGCAAATAACACCTCGACTAAACCCAACGTTCGCACATTAGCAGCAGCAGTCAAAGCAAAACCCAAAAACCACCCCTCGGACGCCGAGGCGCCGAGTAAACCACCCCAGATTGATATACGCCAAGCTTGAAGGCAACGCACCCACGCTTCGTAATGAAAAATCATCATCCAGGCTGCTAGCAACAAGGTTTGTACGCCTAAGCCGCAGGCTAGTGTCAGCGAAGCGCGCATCAAGAAGTGCCCATCGCCTAAAGCAAGGATCCCCCCTCGAAAGGTTACTGCAGCGATAGCAAAACAGGCACCGGCCAATAACCCCAACACGGCCGGCTGCCAGCTGGGTCCCTCTTGAGGGCCACTAACGGGCTTGCGTGCCATGATGGTCACGCCTGTCGTCGCTACAACGATCGCAGCCATTGCAAGCCACGAGATCGTATCCCCGAGTACGACTAAACCGAACACAGCTACCTGAACAGGTTCTGTTTTAGTCCAAGCTGTAACGACGACAAATGCCCGCTGGCGCATTGCGGCAAGCATCAAAGCCGTTGCTGCGATTTGAGATACGGCCCCTGCCACGACAAACATAGCAAACGTTAGGTCCATCGCCGGAAAACTTGAGCCCGTTGCAAAGAGCGCAACCAACGCAAACAAGGCCGCGAACGGAAAACCGTACAAGAACCTAACCTGCGTCGCGCCAAGCGTGCCAAGCTTTTCAGTCAAGCTGCGCTGAATGGCATTACGCCCCGCTTGGGCTGCGGCGGCAAAAATCGATGCGGGGATCCATAACCAAGTCCAGTCGTGCACGATGTTCTCCGGTTAAGCGTTTGCGTGTTGGTGCAACAGCGCAACCGTTGCAGCATCAAGCACGATTCCAGTGGCGCGCTGCTGTGCCATTTTTTTCAATTCAATTTCACCTGGCACAATCACCGGCCGCGTCGGATCAACAGCAGGGCTATCGTGCAAAATCGCCGCAAAATCCATCATGCGCTCTGATAACCACTGCGCCGACCCTAACATGCGCGTATCAATCAGAATAAAAAAATGCCCCAAGTTTTGTGGCTCATCGGGTGCATCGACCCAAGACTTCACGTGCGTCAGATAAGCCGCGTTAGACAACAATCCAGCGAACAAATCTACTAGCAAGGCAAGCCCATACCCCTTGTGCCCACCGACCGGTTGCAAGAAACCGTCTAGCGCAGCCTTAGGATCAGTTGTGGCGCGCCCCTGAGCGTCAGTCGCCCAAGTATCCGGAATCGCCTCACCGCGCTTAAACGCATTACGTATCTTGGCGCGCGCGACCACACTCATGGCCATATCCAGTAAAAACGGCGAACCACCCGGGTTAGGGACACCAAAACCAAGTGGACTGTTACCCAGCCTGGCGTCACTACCGCCCCAAGGCGCAATCGTTGTGGTTGCGTTACTACCAATCACACTGGCAAAGCCCTCTTCTGCCGCCATCAACGAGTAAGGTGAGATCGGCCCAAAATGATTACTGCCGCGTGCAAACGCCATCCCAATCCCACACTGCCGCGCTGCGTCCATCGCCGCACGTAGCGCATGCATGCCGACGAGCGGCCCAACACCATTATCACCATCCACCAACCGCAGCGCAGGCGCGGGGGCTTGAACAATGATCTTTGGCTGAGCGCTAATGCCCTTGACCAACAACCGCTCGCCATACGACTCAATGCGTGAAAGCCCGTGCGTACTTAAGCCAAAAAGATCAGCTAGCACCAATACTTTCACCACATCAGCGGCATCTGCTTGCGTCAGACCCAGCCCCTGAAATGCTCGAGTTGCTAAATCTGTGAGTTCTGCCTCTGACCAGTGCGATTGAAAAGCCTGCTTTTGGTTCATGTTGCTGAAAAATCCTGTTGATCAATAGATGAGAAAAGTTGCGAGCGCGCCGCGCGTCTGACAGGCGCTGTTTAAGCGCATTTGACGTAGGCTCAAAGCCAACTGCTTACATACTAAACGTTCTGTGACAAACGGCAAAATGGTGCTCGTACCTTCGCGGCGGGAGCAATACTGAAAGGTATAAGTGCAACGTACTTTGACGCTAATATATTGATACATTTACTAGGAAACCACCATGTCAAATACTGAAGTCGTCGCCGTACATGCTGATGTCAAACAGGCCATTCTTGACTGGTTAAGTGCCCACGAGCAAGACATGTTCGCCCTGCTCGAACAAGTCGTGAACATTGATAGCGGCAGCTACAACAAAGCGGGCGTTGATCAAGTTGGTGCAATTTTTCGTAAGCATCTTGAAGCGGCAGGGGTCGACACAAAGGTTCACCCCAATGCCAAGCACGGAGATTGTCTCGTTGCTGAGGTGCCCGGCAGTGCGGGGTCTGAGGCAGCGCACGTGCTGCTGATGGGGCATATGGATACCGTTTTCCCTGATGGAACGGCAGCGCAACGTCCGTATCGCGTTGAAAACGGGATCGCCTACGGAGCAGGCGTGGCAGATATGAAGGCAGGTCTCGTGATGAATACGTTCGTGGCACGAGCCTTTCACGCCTGCGGCGGCAATCATTTACCCATTAAAGTGCTCTACACCGGTGACGAAGAAATCGCTTCGCCCGCTTCGCGAGACCTGATCCTAAAAATGGCGAAAGGCGCCGCCACCGTTTTAAACGCCGAACCTGGTCGACCAAGCGGCAACGTTGTCACGTCTCGTAAAGGCGCATTTTTTATCGACTTTGAAGTCGATGGCGTAGCAGCGCACTCAGGCGTCAATCACGACAAAGGCGCCAGCGCGATCGAGGCCCTAGCCCGAAAAATCACTGCACTTCATCAACTCACTGACCGCGCCGCAGGTATCACCGCGAACGTAGGCACGATCAAAGGGGGCATGTCCGTCAATACCGTAGCCCCTCACGCCTCCGGCCAATTAGATGTTCGGTTTCCGGGTGACGTGGATCATGAGGAACTGCAGCAGCGCATCAAAGACATCATCGAAGAGGAAGCCCTACCCTGCACCTGCGGGCGCATCACTCATCAAGGGACTTTTCTTCCACTATTCGAAACCAATGCCAGTCGCGATCTGTTAGCCGACTATCGAATGTCTGCCGAAGAACTTGGCGTGCAAGTCAAAGGCGAATTCACCGGCGGCTCAGCAGACAGCGGACTCACCGCCTCAGTAGGAGCCCCCACCCTGTGCGCAACCGGCCCAGTCGGCGGCCAAGTGCATACCGCCGACGAATACTGCCGCATCGATACCCTAGTGCTCAGAGCACAAGCCGTAGCTCTAACAATCCTAGCCCGCGACGCGCTGTAACCACGCAAGTCCAAGCGCCCCATCGCACCTCCCCACCCCAGCGATTGAGCAGCCTCGAAGTGGCGTATTTTGCCCAGCACAAATACCCACGCAGAGGCTGCTCAAGCGCGTGCGAATAAAGAGAAAAAGAGCCCACGCATCAATCCACCCCAGCGCTTGAGCCGCCCCGGAGTAGCGTATTTTGCTCAGCACAAATACCCACGCAGGGGCGACTCGAGCGCGTGCGAAAGCAGAGGAGGAGGAAGATGACGAAAACAAGCGCAAAAAAAAATCCAGACCGAAATCTGGATTTTTTACCTGACATGAGTACCTGAGCCGAAGCTCAGGCCGCGTGCAACTGAGCTTAGAAACCGCCCATGCCGCCCATTCCACCCATGCCGCCCATATCACCACCAGGCATACCGCCGCCAGCTGGCTTGTCTTCAGCCAGTTCGCAGACAGCCGCTTCAGTTGTCAGCAACAAGCTGGCAACAGACGCTGCATTTTGCAATGCAGTGCGAGTGACTTTAGTTGGATCCAACACACCTTGCTCGACCAGGTCACCGTATTCACCGGTGGCGGCGTTAAAGCCGTAGTTACCCTTGCCGTTTGCAACTTCGTTGACCACAACGCTTGGCTCGTGACCGGCGTTTGCAACGATAATGCGCAGAGGCTCTTCGATGGCGCGCAACACAAGCTTGATGCCTGCGTCTTGGTCAGCGTTGTCACCTTTAACTTTCGACACAACAGCACGCGTGCGGATCAACGCAACGCCACCGCCAGGAACAATACCTTCTTCGACCGCAGCGCGTGTTGCATGCAGAGCATCTTCAACGCGTGCTTTCTTTTCTTTCATTTCGACTTCAGTCGCAGCACCGACGCGAATCACAGCAACACCGCCGGCCAACTTAGCCACGCGCTCTTGCAGTTTTTCACGATCGTAGTCTGATGTCGCTTCGTCGATCTGAACACGAATCTGTTTGACGCGTGCTTCGATTGACTTGGCATCGCCATGACCGTCGATGATGGTGGTGTTTTCTTTGCCAACTTCAATACGCTTAGCCTGACCGAGCTCTGCCAGTGTGGCTTTTTCAAGCGACATACCGGTTTCTTCAGAAATGACGGTACCACCGGTGAGGATGGCGATGTCTTCAAGCATGGCTTTGCGACGATCACCAAAACCAGGCGCTTTAACAGCGGTGGTTTTGAGGATGCCACGGATGTTGTTGACAACCAGCGTGGCCAACGCCTCGCCTTCAACGTCTTCAGCCACGATCAACAGTGGGCGGCTCGACTTGGCAACTTGCTCAAGTACGGGCAGCAGATCACGAATGTTGCTAACTTTTTTGTCATAGATCAGAACATACGGATCATCCAATGCTGACACTTGCTTGTCAGGATTGTTGATGAAGTATGGCGACAAGTAGCCGCGGTCAAACTGCATACCTTCAACGACGTCGAGTTCGTTGTCGAGTGACTTGCCGTCTTCGACAGTGATCACGCCTTCTTTACCGACTTTGTCCATTGCATCAGCAATGATTTTGCCGATCGAGAAGTCGCTGTTAGCTGAAATTGAGCCAACTTGAGCGATTTCTTTCGTTGTCGTGCAAGGCTTCGACAGTTTCTTGAGCTCTTCAACAGCAGCTGAAACAGCTTTGTCGATACCGCGCTTCAGATCCATTGGGTTGATGCCGGCAGCCACGTACTTGAGGCCTTCAACAACAATCGACTGCGCCAACACTGTTGCAGTGGTGGTGCCGTCGCCAGCGTTGTCAGAAGTCTTTGAAGCGACTTCTTTCACCAACTGGGCGCCGATGTTTTCAAATTTGTCTTTGAGCTCGATTTCTTTAGCAACCGACACGCCGTCTTTTGTGACGGTTGGGGCGCCGAAAGAACGCTCGAGCACAACGTTACGGCCTTTAGGGCCGAGGGTGGTTTTTACAGCATTGGCGAGGATATTTACGCCACGGACGATGCGCACGCGTGCGTCATCACCGAATAAGACTTGCTTGGCAGCCATTTAGGTTTCCTTCGTATTCTGTGGATTACTGAACAACAGCGAGAATTTCTTCTTCGCGGATGACCAGAACTTCTTCGCCATCAACTTTGACCGTTTGGCCGGCATATTTGCCGAACAAAACCTTGTCGCCGACTTTGACGTCCATTTTCAGGACTTTGCCATCTTCGGTTTGTTTGCCGGGACCAACGGCTAGCACTTCACCTTGATCGGGCTTTTCAGCAGCACTTTCAGGGATAACGATGCCCGAGGCAGTTTTGCGCTCGTTGTCCAGGCGTTTGACGATCACGCGATCGTGCAGGGGACGCAGGGCCATGTAGAACTCCTGTTACAAAAAATTAAGGTTGTTGGAAAACGCCTTCATGAGTTGTTAGCACTCACTGGGGTCGAGTGCTAATTATAAGGGTTGTTTTGGGGATTTCAAGAGGACTAAGAATTATATAGCGATCAAACTATTCGACGATGGCTTGCAGTCGCTCTAGCGCATCATCGAGCACGACTTGAGGCACACTTTCAATCTTGCGTGCTTTACGCGCAGCGAGGTCAAGCATGCGTATCTTATTCAAGAGCGCAACGCCTTGGGTCTTGCACCCGGTACCCATTAAAGTAACGGCAAACCCCGCATACCTCGCGTGATCACCACCTTGAGTAATTGGAGCAACTAAGACGTCACCGAGCTTGTTAAATTCTTTGGTCGTCAGCACAAGGGCTGGTCGAGTACCGCGCTGCTCATGTCCGACAGTCGGATCCAGAGGAACGTTGACGATATCTCCGCTCTCAAAAACCTTCACCACTGCACCTCTTGCCCGACAGGACGGGCAACATCCCACAAGGCAAGGTCTGCAGGCATTGGCGCTTTTGAGTCGCACTGAGAAATCATGTCGGCCAATACATACTTACGCTTAGGAGTCAGAACGATCTTACCGTTGGGTGTGGTGTTCAGTGTCAGGTGATGTCCAACACCCAACCCCAGATCTTTCAATACGGGTGGTGGCATCACGAGTGCCGTGCTGTTACCCATCTTTTTTAGTACGATTTCCACAGAAAACTCCGTCCCGCAATTCAGTCACCCGTTTTATCATTGGGTTCCGCCAGATGTAAAACAATGTATTACTTTTGGGGAGAAAAATTCTTAAAGTCTACGCTTAGCGCGCAAGCGATAATCTGCACCGAAAACTAGCATCCTAAGGTTTTGTTTGCTGTCAGCACCTGCATGTTATAAATCTTTCAAACATAAACAGGAGCGCAGACATGACTCGCATCAACCACATCGCAATTAAAGTCGACGATCTACAAGCAGCAACCGATCTTTATGAAAACGTCTTTGGCTTAAAGTACGTTTCTACTGTTCAGTCGGTTGGCCACATCTCTCGTCATCTTAGCGATGGCGTAATGTATTTGACGCTGCTGAAATACGAAAGTGAGGAGTCTCCTGAAGCGACCATTGCGGGTGCGGGCCCTTGCATCCACCACTTTGGTTTAGAGGTCGAAGACCCTGCCAAATACGAAGCCATGCTCAAGAGCTTTCCTGGCATTGAAATTATCAGCGGCACGGCAGCAAAATTACCGGTTAAATTTCGCACAAAGGATGGGATTGTCGGAGAGCTTCTTGAAGCAGACACGATCGCTAAAGCCGGAAACAAGTAAGCACAATGGCCGCTTCTCAAGCACAAAAAAGGTGGGCAAAACTAGCTCTCGCCTTAACCTGTATTGGTCTCTCAATTCCTACTGCGGCGCAAACGTTCCCGTCAAAGCCTGTGCGCATCGTCGTCGCGTTTCCGGCGGGCGGTGGTGTCGATATGGTTGCCCGCTTACTCGCCTCGAAACTGAGTGAAAAGTGGGGGCAACCCGTCTACGTCGAGAACAAGAGCGGGGCTAGCGGCTACATCGGAACAAATCTCGTCGCAACATCCCCACCAGATGGTTACAACGTCACGATCAGTGTCCCGAATACGTTTACGATTGGGCCTCACCTCATCGCCCCACCCTATGATGCGCTGAAAGACTTTACCCCTATCACAATGATCATTACGTTTCCAAACGTTTTGGTGATTGGTCCGAAGGTCCAAGCAAAGTCGATGAGCGACTTGGTGACGCTTGAAAAAAGCAAGCCCGGCTCACTGAACTTTGCATCGTCTGGGATAGGCTCGACGCAGCACCTCGCGGGCGAGATGTTTAACTTGGCAGCCGGCATGCACGTCACCCATGTGCCCTACAAAGGAAGCGCTGGAGCCATGCTCGATTTGATTGGCGGTTCGGTTGCGTACAGTTTTGACACCACGACTGGCACGCTACCGCACATTAAGGCTGAAAAACTCCGGCCAATTGGGGTGGCGGCGACGTCAAGGATTGCGGCTCTACCCGATGTTCCCACCACAGCAGAGCAGGGGTATCCATCGGTCGTAATGAGCACTTGGTATGGGCTATCTGGCCCCGCAGGCATGTCACCCGAAGTCACTCAAAAATGGCGTGATGATGTCGCGTCAGTCTTAAAGCTTTCGGATGTTCAGGATAAGTTTACTCAAGTTGCGGGCGTGGCTGTGGCCGATCAACCAGCGCAATTTGGTCAATATCTGGAAGACGAATACAAAAAAATGGGTGTGCTAATTAAGACTGCTGATGTGAAAGCTGACTAGTCGATATCGTCCCGTCCTGAACGGCGAGGTTTTACGAGCAAATTCGGTAAACACCTTATAAGCAGTAATTTTTTTTAGACTCTTGGACCTTATGTCTTCAACCAATATCGTTACGCCAGAATGGCTGTCTGCACACCTCAACGATCCCACTATCAAAATCCTGGATTGCACCACCTATATGCATGCCCAGCCCGTTGGGCCCTCAAAAATCGAGAGTGGTCGGGCTCAGTATCTGAAGGGGCATATTCCTGGCGCGCAGCACGTCTGTATGGAGCAAGATTTTTCTGAGCCCGGTGCACGCTTTTCCTTTACTGCGCCCAGCCCCGACACGTTTAATCGCTTGATGCAACGGCTTGGCATCAAGCGCGACGATCACGTAGTGCTCTACGGACATCAGCAATTGTCTGTAGTGACGCGGATTTGGTTTGTACTGCACGCCATGGGTCATCAAAAAATTTCGATTCTGAATGGTGGACTGGCCCTGTGGGTGAAGTCTGGCATGGCCTTGAGCACCGAACAGCCCACAGTCAAGGCCAGCGATTACAAAGCCGAACCAAAAGTCGAGCGCGTAGCAGGCATAACCGAAGTCACTGAGGCGATCACTGATCCTCAAAAAGTACTTGTGAACGCACTGAAAAAAGAACAGTTTTTAGGAACAGGCGGCTCCCACTATGGGCGACCTGGGCGCATACCAAACAGCATCAGCTGGCCAGCGACCGACCTTTACGACCCACAGACTGGGGAGTTCAAAGAATTAGAAGAGTTGACTGCACGACTCAAGCAACTTGACCTGCAACCTGGGCAGCAGGTCATCCATTACTGTGGGGGTGGCATTGCTGCCACAACAACCGCTTTTGTTCTATACACGCTAGGGTTTACCAACTGGTCGGTGTACGACAACTCGATGAACGAATGGGCAAACACCCCAGACATGCCAGTACAAACTGGCTGAGCTTCATGACTCAACACACGGCCCAAACGGCCTTACCCTCTTGGTTGACACTTCTCTTTGCCACAGCTTGCGGCTTGATTGTGGCAAATATTTATTACGCACAACCGCTGATCGGGCCGATTGCGGCCTCGCTGGGTCTATCACCTCAAACAGCCGGCCTCATCGTGACCATGGGTCAAATCGGCTATGGCGTGGGGTTACTGCTGATCGTGCCACTCGCTGACTTATTCGAAAACAAGCGCCTCATCCTTTATAGCCTGGGGTTATGCATCGTAGCGCTCGTTTGCGCAGGGGTTTCGACGCAGGCTGTGCCATTTCTCGTGGCGGCACTCTTTATTGGCTTGGGCGCTGTCGCCGTGCAAATTATCGTACCCTTCGCAGCGCATCTGACGCCGGCGGCCATGCGTGGGCAGGCGATAGGCAACGTCATGAGTGGGCTCATGCTGGGGATCATGCTAGCCCGGCCAGTAGCAAGTTTTTTAACGCAGCTCAGCTCATGGCACATGATTTTTTTCGTCTCAGCGGGCTGCATGGTGCTGCTACTGATTCTCTTAGCGCGGGTGCTTCCAGAGCGCAGGCCCAGCTCAACCATGGGTTATGGCGCGCTCATCGGCTCAATGCTACGGCTCATGGTCACAGAGCCCGTACTGCGCCGCAGAGCGATTTATCACTCCTGTTTGTTCGGTGCCTTTAGCTTGTTTTGGACAACGGTGCCGTTACTGCTCGCAAGTCCCGTCTTCGATCTCTCTCAGGCCGGAATCGCCTTATTCGCGCTGGCAGGCGTATCAGGGGCGGTTGCAGCCCCGCTGACGGGTCGCGTCGCCGACAGAGGCTGGAGTCGCCCCGCAACAATTTTTGCAATGCTCGCCGTAGCCAGCGCTTTTTTACTGACCGAGCTCTTGGATCTTGGTTCAGCTTACTCACTTGCCTGGTTAGTTGTTGCAGCAATCGTGCTCGACTTTGGTGTTTCGGCAAACTTGGCCTTAGGTCAGCGGGCCATCTTTTTACTGCCAGCCGAATTTCGTAGCCGACTCAACGGCATGTTTATGGCCACTTTCTTTTTAGGGGGCGCGCTGGGCTCGGCCGTTGGGGCCTGGGGCTTTGCCCAAGGCGGTTGGGCACTCAGTGCGTGGATGGGCTTTTGCCTGCCTGTCATCGCTCTGGTTTACTTTGCCACTGAACCCAGATAGCTGCTTTGCGCTCGAATTGAAACGAGCAAAATAAGGGTCATCAAAAAAATTTGTTAGGTACTGTCACAATCAAGCCCCATACTGGACTGAGCAGTTCACCGACACGGGAGACAACCATGTCAAACGAAGCAAAATGCCCTTTCTCAGGCGATACCCAACCAAACCACATTTCAGGCGGCGCAACAAATGCCCAGTGGTGGCCACAGCAACTTAATCTGAAGCCGCTGCGCGCCTTAGATGCGGGTTCGAATCCGCTCGGCGAAAGCTTTGACTACGCACGGGCCTTTAAAAGCTTGGACCTTGCTGCGGTGATCCAAGACCTGCACGCGCTGATGACTGACTCGCAAGACTGGTGGCCAGCTGACTACGGGCACTATGGTCCCTTTTTTGTTCGAATGGCTTGGCACGGTGCAGGCACCTATCGTATTGCAGACGGCCGCGGCGGCGCGGGCTCGGGCGCTCAGCGCTTCGCCCCCTTAAATAGTTGGCCCGACAATGGCAATCTGGATAAAGCTCGGCGGCTGCTGTGGCCGATCAAGCAAAAATATGGTCACAAACTTTCGTGGGCAGACTTGTTCATCTTGACAGGCAATGTTGCGCTTGAGTCAATGGGCTTAAAAACAGTCGGCTTTGGTGGTGGTCGCGCTGATACCTGGAGCGCCGATCAAGAGATTTACTGGGGCTCGGAAGGTAAATGGCTAGCCGATGAACGCTACACCGGTGATCGGGAGCTTGCCAACCCCTTAGCTGCGGTGCAAATGGGCTTGATCTACGTCAACCCTGAAGGCCCGAACGGCAAGCCCGATCCCCTGGCTGCGGCGCGTGACATCCGCGAAACCTTTGCACGCATGGCCATGAACGATGAAGAAACCGTTGCCTTGATTGCAGGCGGGCACGCCTTTGGCAAAGCGCACGGTGCGGCCGACCCAGGCAAATATGTGGGCCCAGAGCCAGAGGCTGCGACAATCGAAGAGCAAGGCTTGGGCTGGAAAAACAGCTTTGGCACAGGCACAGGTGCAGACGCCATCACAAGTGGGTTAGAAGGCGCCTGGACGACCAATCCGATCAAGTGGGATAACAACTACCTTGAAAATCTGTTTGGCTATGAGTGGGTCCTGACAAAAAGCCCAGCCGGCGCCCACCAATGGACCCCAAAAGAGGTCTCGAGTGCCGGCACGGTGCCCGATGCTCACGATGGCTCGAAAAAACATGCACCCATGATGTTCACGACCGATCTGTCTTTGCGTATGGATCCGGCCTATGAAAAGATTTCACGACGCTTTCTTGCGCATCCTGAAGAACTGGCCAAAGCGTTTGCGCACGCATGGTTCAAACTCACCCACAGAGACATGGGACCAATCGCGCGCTACTTGGGCCCACTCGTACCTGCCGAACCCTTGATTTGGCAAGATCCCGTGCCAGCGGTCAACCATCCATTGATTCAGGCGCAAGACATCGCTACGTTAAAAGGCAAACTGCTGGCCTCAGGCTTGACCATCTCGCAGCTGGTCAGCACGGCTTGGGCCTCGGCCGCCACCTTTCGCGGCAGTGACAAACGCGGTGGCACCGATGGCGCACGCTTAGCCCTCGCCCCGCAAAAAGACTGGCCGGTCAATCAACCCGCCGAGTTGGCAAAAGTGTTAGCGGTGTTAACGACTGTTCAAACGGCCTTTAACGGTTCGCAGGCCGACGGCAAACGTGTATCACTTGCCGATTTGATCGTGCTGGGTGGTTGCGCAGCCATCGAACAGGCTGCCAGCAAAGCGGGGCAAGCAGTGGTTGTACCCTTCACGCCAGGCCGTATGGATGCCACACAAGACCAAACCGACATTGAGTCATTTGCAGTGCTTGAGCCAACGTCGGATGGTTTCAGAAATTATCTGCGCCCCGAGCACAGCGCGTTTGCCGCAGAGTTGTTAGTCGATCGCGCCAACCTGCTGACCCTGACTGCCCCCGAAATGACGGTGCTGATTGGCGGCTTACGCACCTTAGGCGCTAATGTCGGCCAAACAACGTTGGGCGTATTGACTGAAAAACCTGCAACGCTCAGCACAGATTTCTTTGTGAATCTTCTGGATATGCGTACCGTTTGGCAAAAGTCGGCAAACGATTCGATGGTGCTAGAGGGGCGTGACAGAACCAGCGACAAGGTCAAATGGACTGCGACGGTGGTTGACCTGGTGTTTGGTTCAAATGCAGAACTCAGGGCAATTGCCGAGGTCTATGCAAGCGCAGATGCACACGCAAGCTTCGTGCGTGACTTTGTTGCAGCGTGGACTAAAGTGATGAACTTAGGGCGTTACGGGTTGAGCTGACGCTCTCAGTCTTGAGGCGCTCGTGATGAGCGCTTCAAGACTGAAAAGGGTTAAGCGCTAACAGACCTAGCGCTTAAGATTTAAGAGCAGACTCGTTGAGCGCCGAAAATTCAGCGCTCAATCATTTAGCCCTTCTGCGCTTTACGCGCAGCTTTTTTATCCATAAAGTCTTTGATGATCACAGCATGCTCAGGCGTTTTGTGCGCAATGGCCTGATACGCCGCCGAGAGCTCAAGCAGATTTGAGAGCGAAGACGTCTGACCTTCACGCAACAGGCGCTTGGTCATACGCATCACCGATGGCGAATTCACCGCCATCTTGCGCGCAAGTGCGTGCGCAGTGCTCAGCAGATCTGCGGCTGGCACCACACGCGACACCAACCCCCAGCTCAACGCCGTTTGGGCATCAATGGGCTCGCCCGTAAACGACATCTCAGCTGCGCGTGCCATACCGATCACGCGTGGCAAAAACCAAGCGCCACCGTCACCTGCCACGATTCCGACTTTGACAAAACTTTCAGCAAAGGTCGCAGTATCGGTGGCGATGCGCAGATCGCACATGCAAGTTAAATCAAAACCTGCGCCAATGGCCGGGCCGTTGACCGCAGCAATGGTTGGGACTTCAAGCTGATGAATCGCCAGCGGCAAACGTTGAATGCCATGCCGATACTCTTGGCGCAACACTTCGCTACCAAACTCTGGGCCGATCTGGCGTTGCATCTCGTCGATTTTGCCGCCCGACGAAAAAATGGTGCCCGTGGCCGTAATCACCACGGCGCGCACCGAGGGGTCGCACTCAATGCGATGACAGGCCTCAAGCATCGCCTCAACAATGCCCGTGCCAGTTAAAGCGTTGCGCGTTTCAGGATGGTTGAGCGTCAGGGTGACAACGCCTAAATCGTCTTGTTCGTACAATAAAACTGAAGACATTGCGCTTATCTCCCAGCCGCTTTTGCGGTGCGCCCACCGGCCACGCCTACATCAGTGGTTGGCAAATCAAACAAGATCGAGCGCACATTTTGTGGCGTGACGCCAATCGCAGCTTCAACCGCGTTAGCCATGGCAGCAATCAGCGCTGCCTTCAATTCATCGGTGCGGCCATGAATCAGGCCCACCGTGATCATGACCATTTCATGACCGATTTCGCCGGCCACAATGACATGCTCAGGAGGGATCTCTTGCAGCACAACACGCACCGACGACAAGGGGGCACTGACACTATCGACCACAGATTGTGTCAGTTTCTTTAATAAATCTGTTTTTTGTGCCGAGTTGTAACCCTGCATAATTTGTACATTGAGCATTGGCATGGTGTGCTATCTTCCTTTTAGCGGTGGGGGATCCTTCTGACCCATACGATAAACCAAGTTTGAGAACATGGCCCCACATCCTTCACCCTACAAGAGCAGCGGCGGCTTCAAGCGAGTCGTCAACGCAGCGCGTTATTCAATGCAAGGGCTGGTTGCTGCGCTGCGTTATGAGTCTGCCTTCAGACAAGAACTCTTGCTCGCCGCAGTCTTAACGCCCGCTGCGTTCTGGGTTGGGCAAAATGCGGGTCAAATCCTCTTGCTCATCGGTTCGCTCGTTTTGGTGTTGATCGTTGAACTCTTAAACTCGGCCATCGAGGCCGTGGCCGACGCTGTATCGCTTGAAACCAATCAGCTGATTGGTCGCGCCAAAGACTTGGGTAGTGCGGCGGTATTTTTAAGCCTTTTGCTCTGTGCATTGGTCTGGCTGGTGCTGTTTGCCAATCGTTGGCTTGCCGTAATCTGACACAATAGCGGTATCCGATCTTTCTAATTTTTTTACAGACATGTCTTTTATTCAAAAACTCAATGCCGCCTGGGCCTCGTCACAATCACTTTTGATGGTGGGACTAGACCCCGACCTGCCGCGTTTACCAGCTGAATTACAAGGTAAACCGACAGCGATTTTTGAGTTTTGTCGACAAATCGTTGATGCGACTGCGCCCTTTGTGTGTGGTTTTAAACCCCAGATTGCCTATTTCGCAGCCGCACGCGCCGAAGGGCAGCTTGAAGACCTGTGTGCGTATATTCGCGAACAATATCCTCATTTGCCCTTGGTGCTTGACGCCAAGCGCGGCGATATTGGCGCTACGGCCACGCAATATGCACAAGAAGTTTTCGGTCGTTATCAGGCCGATGCGGTCACCGTTAGCCCCTACTTAGGTGGCGATTCAGTTGAGCCCTACCTTGAATGGGAGGATCGCGGCGTGATCGTGTTGTGCCGCACCTCAAACCCAGGCGGGTCTGACCTTCAGTTTTTAGAAACCGACGGTGTGCCACTGTATTTGCGGGTGGCAGATTTAGTCGCAAACAAATGGAACAAAACGGGGCAATGCGGCTTGGTCGTTGGAGCTACGTTTCCGAATGAATTGGCGGCGGTACGCAAGGCCGTAGGCGACAGCGTGCCGTTATTGGTGCCTGGCATTGGCGCGCAAGGCGGTGACGTTGCGGCAACCTGTGCGGCAGGCTGCAATGCACAAAAGACCGGGATGATGATTAATTCTTCGCGCGCGATTTTGTACGCAAAGGGCGACGGTCACTTTACCGAAGCCGCAGCGGCTGTGGCCCGGCAAACGCGTGATGAGATCAACGCGCATCGTTAAAACGCGGTCAATTCGCTAGGCGTCAATTTCGATTATGCAGCGAGCCCTTAGGTGGGGTGCGGATTCACGAAAAAGCAATCGCCGCTGTTGACGATTGCGACGCTCAGGTTTCTTTCAGCAGCATCTGGCCAGTCGCCAACGAGAACGCCACCGAGGCTTCACGCACGGCTTTGCGATCGCCTTCAAATACTTTAGAAATCGCGTGCACGATGACACCTGAGGGACGGCGCTGTGCAAAGCCAAACCACACCAAACCCACCGGCTTGCCGGGCGACCCCCCCCCGGGGCCTGCAATGCCTGTGGTGGTCAAGGCAAGCGTCGCGCGGGGCGCCATGTTTAACACCCCTACTGCCATTTGACGCGCAACCTCTTCACTGACGGCGCCAAACTGTAACAGCGCCTGTGGCGTGACGCCTAACTGCGCTTGCTTAGCGGCGTTACTGTAGGTCACCCAGCCTTGATCAAACCAGGCGCTTGAACCCGCGATGGCTGTTGCAGCACCCGACAGCAAACCACCGGTGCAGGACTCGGCTGTGGCAAGTAGGCCTTTGTGTTTTAAGAGGAGCTCACCGAGCTCGGTGGCGAGCTGATCGATCTGTGTTGACATATTCTTGCCTTTGAATGGGTTAACAACGTCAGAGGGTAACGCCAAGCCGAACCACAATCGCCATCACTAAAAGCGTATAACCCGCTGCCAGCAGGTCATCTAACATCACACCAACACCACCTTTAAAACGCGCGTCGGCTTGCCGAATCGGCGGTGGCTTCACGACATCAAAAAATCTAAACAAGACAAAGGCGAGCGCTTGAGCGGGCAGGCTTTGAGGAACGAGCCACAGCACCAGCCAAAAAGCCACAAACTCATCCCACACCACCCCAACGTGGTCAGGTACACCAAGCTGTTTAGCGACGCGCTCGGACGCCCAACAGCCGTAAATAAAACAGACCAGCAAAAAAAGACCGATGTAAAGATCACTGACGCCAGGCGAGGCGACGCTCCAGAGCAACCAAGCCAGTAACGTCGCCCAGGTGCCAGAGCCCGGACGCAACAAACCAGAGCCCATGCCAAACATCAGCATACGACCCGGATCCGAAAACACCCACGCCGCCTTCGGCCAGCTTGTACGGTGTCTTTTTGAAACGTCGGTCATTTTGAGTCAAATCCTAAAGTGATCGAAACCACTCGGTAATTCAGAGATCGCAGCATCGGTCTGATCATAAACGACCAACCCTGGCGCGCTGCGAATCGTGCCTACACGGGTCAAGGCTACACCGAGTGTGTGACCGATTGCCTCTAGGGTCGAACGCTGAGCGGATGCCGCCGTAAAACAAATTTCATAAACATCACCGCCAGCAAGCATCGCCCGGCGCAGCACGTCAGGTGATAGCTTGTGCTTCGACAGATCAATCAAAGACGGGTGTATCGGCAAGCGCGCCTCGTGCAACTCTGCACCCACGCCACTGGCAGTGAGGATATGCCCAAGATCTTGCAGCAGACCATCTGACACATCAATCGCGGCATGTGCGTGCGAGCGTAACTGCAGTCCTAATTGAACTTGCGGCGTTGGCCATTCAAGCGCGCGGCGCGTGGCTTGCAAAAGCTCGGTATCAAGTGGAATTTCACCAGCAAGCATGCGACAGGCGATATCGGCTGCACCCAAGGTACCTGAGACCCAGATATCATCGCCCGCCTGCGCAGCATTGCGTCTGAGCGCCAAGTTTGGTTCGACTTCGCCAAACACCGTCACGCTCAGCGTGACGCCTTGCAAACTTCGGGTGGTATCACCGCCGATCAAGGCACAACCGTGTTGCTCGGCAAGCGCATAAAAGCCCTCGGCAAACTGCTCGACCCATGCCTCATTGATGGCGGGCAACCCTAATCCAAGCAAGCAACCAAGCGGGCGTGCGCCCATCGCTGCTAAATCAGAAAGATTCACAGCAAGGGCTTTATGCCCCAAAGAACGCGGGTCAACATCTGAAAAAAAATGACGCCCTTCAAGAAGAAGGTCAGTGCTCGTGGCAACCTGAAATCCGGGGGTGACGCCAAACAACGCGCAATCATCACCGCCGCCTAGCAGCTCTGCCGAAACAGGCCTGCTAAAAAAACGTTTGATTAGGTCAAACTCGGTTGCCACACGCGGGCTCAGCGACGCACAGGTGCCCGCGCTTCAGCAGCGCGCGTTTCAGCCGCTAACTTATCAAGCACGCCGTTGACAAACTTAAAGCCGTCGGTACCCCCAAAAGACTTAGCAAGCTCAACCGCCTCGTTGATCGCAACACGGTAAGGCACTTCAACGTGGTGAATCAACTCAAAGCTGCCGATCAGCAAAATACCGTGCTCGATGGGAGACAGCTCTGCAAGTGGCCGATCGACAAACGGAGCAAATTTTTCACGCAATGCTGGGGCTTCTTTCATTGAACCGTGCAGCAAGGTTTTAAACCACACCGCATCGGCAAGCTCAAATTCTTCTTCTTCATGCAGATGGGCTTCGATCTCGCCAGCGTCTTGCAGACTCTCTGTTCCACTGACCAACCAGGCGTATAAACCTTGCAACGCGAGCTCGCGCGCACGCCTGCGCGCGCTGCGCACAGGCTGCACACCGGCCGAATTCGCGTCGTGTACCGGTTTATTCAAGATCTTCGCCTTCTTCATCGTCGGCTTCAGGCTCAAGCGCGGCGACCAAGTTAGCCATTTCAACCGCACACTGGGCACAATCACGACCTTTGTCGGCGGCGCGAGCCTCAGCCTGCTCGTCGGTTTCAGTGGTAAGCACACCATTGGCCACTGGGATACCTGTTTCGAGAGCAATACGCGAGATGGCAGCAGCACTTTCGTTGCTGACGATTTCAAAATGGTAGGTTTCGCCCCGAATCACTGCGCCCAAGGCAATCAACGCATCAAACTCAAAGGTTTCTGCCATACGGGCCAGCGTGACACCAAGCTCGAGTGCGCCGGGCACGGTCACAACCATAATGTCGCGCTCGTCGACGCCAAGCGCCTCAAGCTCTTGCAGGCATGTATCGAGTTCGATCAAGCCGATGTCTTCGTTAAAGCGGGCACGCACAATACCGATGTGCAAGCCTTCGCCATTCATGTCTGGTTCTAGGGTAAAAGGGCTCATGGTGTGCTTCCTATGTGTTGCGAGTGGGGGGTTGATGGTCGTAGCCTGTCACATCCAAGCCAAAACCAGGCATGATGCTTGGCATTTTTCGGGGGCGCGCCATCAGCCGCATTTGGCCAACTTTTAAATCGCGCAAGATCTGAGCGCCCATGCCATACGTGCGCAAATCCATACGACCAGATTCGCGTTTAACAGGGGCTGTGGCTTGCCCGGGCCAGGCGCCGATTTGACCGAATAGGTGCTCGGCAGAGCCCTGACAATTTAAAAACACCATCACGCCAGCGGGCGCTGCTTTGATGGCTTGCAAAGCCTCAGCCACACCCCAAGTATGACCAGCGCTATGAATATCAAGCATGTCAAGCACTGAGGTTGGCTCGTGCACGCGCACCAACGTCTCGCTCAGCGGGTCTACCTGGCCCGAGATCAGGGCGATATGGGGATTACCGGCAACCGTGTCGCGATAAGCGACCATCTGAAAGGTGCCCCAGGCGGTTTGGATCTCGCGCGTACCGATTCGCTCGACGACGGATTCGTGCTCGCTGCGATACTGGATCAGATCGGCAATCGTGCCAATTTTTAAGTTGTGGGTGTGCCCGTATTCGATCAGGTCGGGCAACCGCGCCATCGTGCCGTCAGCTTTGAGGATTTCGCAAATGACTGCGGCTGGCGTTAAACCCGCCATACGCGTCAGATCACAGCCCGCTTCGGTGTGCCCGGCACGCACCAAGACGCCACCTGCCACAGCTTTTAAGGGGAAAATGTGCCCCGGCTGCACCAGATCAGCCGCTTTGGCATCGCGCGCGACGGCCACTTGCACGGTGCGGGCACGGTCTGCCACCGAAATACCGGTTTCTACACCCTCTGCCGCCTCAATCGAGACAGTGAAATTTGTACCGTAGGCCGTACCGTTACGAGCCGACATCAGTGGGAGCTCGAGCTGCTTGCAGCGCTCTTCGGTGAGCGTCAGACAAACCAGACCACGCCCGTGCGTCACCATAAAATTAATGGCTTCAGGGGTCACGAATTCGGCAGCCATCACCAGATCGCCTTCGTTTTCACGATCTTCCTCGTCAACCAAAATCACCATGCGCCCGGCACGAAGCTCATCAATAATCTCAGAAACCGGCGAAATCGCCGAGGCGGGTGCAGGGTTAGACGAACTTGCTAAAGAAATTTTGGCAGACATAGGGTTCAAATAAACAGGCCTGAATAGAACCCTATTATAGAATCGTTCAGCGAGATCCCCTCGGCGCCCTCCAAAACCGTTCAAAAGCCCTATGCAAGCACTTCAAATGATGGATTTAAGCGTTGCGAAACAGGTGCGCTTCGTTTTAACCGACATTGACGACACCGTCACAACCGAGGGCAGGCTCACGGCTGACGCCTATGCAGCGCTTGAACAATTATCGAACGCTGGGATCACCGTGATCCCTATTACTGGGCGCCCGGCGGGGTGGTGCGACCATATCGCCAGAATGTGGCCCGTTTTTGCTGTTGTCGGTGAAAACGGTGCTTTTTACATGCGCTATGACCGTAATAAGCGCAAAATGCACACGCACCAATGGGCCACCGAGGAGCACCTGCAAGAAAACCGAAAAAAACTCGATCGTCTGGCCGTTGAGATTCTGCAGGCAGTGCCGGGGGCAGCGCTTGCGAGCGATCAGCACTATCGCTTGGCGGATTTGGCCATCGACTTTTGCGAAGACGTCGCTGCCCTGCCTGAGGCCGCGGTGCAGCAGATCGTGTCGCTTTTCAAGGGCGCTGGTGCACAAGCTAAGGTCAGCTCAATCCATGTCAATGGCTGGTTTGGCGAGTATGACAAGTTATCCATGACCAAAACGCTCTTTGCCCGCGAGTTTGGTATTGATATTGAGCGCGACAACACGCAGGCTCTATTTATCGGGGATTCACCGAACGACGAGCCGATGTTTGAATTTTTTCAATACTCAGTGGGTGTGGCAAATATTCAAACGCAATTACATCGCCTGACGCATCGACCAAAATTTGTGACCCCCTCAGAGGGCGGAGCAGGTTTTGTTGAAATGGCGCGCCATCTTTTGGCTGCTCGTGGAGCGCGATGAATACGCTGGGCGCGCTGCGATCGATGTGTTTACCGTCACTAAGAGCTGAGAACTAAGCACTGAGAGTGCCGAATACGCTGGGCGCACAACGTGTGATTTAAGTGATCTAGATCAAGTGCAGGCACGGTTGACACACTTAAACTGCAATTCAGGGTCAGGGCTGAACAACCCCCGAAGTTTGCACATTTATGACATGTCATCATTTTTGACGTCGTGCCTCACTACAATGCGTCGCGACTATCACTTTAAAGCGAACCATGGCCGAGCAAGAACTCAAGCTTCACGTACCAAAAGAGGGGCGCGCAGGCGTTGAGAAAGAGCTGTTGCGTGGGCGGGTCACGCGTGTGCATCTGCAAGCTTTTTATTTTGACACCCCTGCACGCGACCTCGTAAAGGCCAAAATCGCATTACGTCTGCGGCGCGAGGGCGATCAATGGGTTCAAACTCTCAAAATGCCAGGCGAACACTCGCTGTCGCGCATTGAAATCAATCATGACCGCCCTTCAGCTGACCTTGATCTGAGCGTTTACGATCAAGAACCTTTTGCCGCTGTACTTGCGAAGCACGCCAGTACTCTTGCGATCTGTTACGAAACTGATGTCCATCGCGTCCTCAGACAAACGCGTCACGCATTAGGACAGGTAGAAATCGCCTTTGATACCGGACTGCTGCGCGCTGGATCCCTTGAGCTACCGATTTCTGAAATCGAGTTCGAGCTCAAACGCGGTCAGCTTGCGGCCGTATTTGCGATGGGTAAAAAATGGCAACAGGCGCATGGCTTGATTTTAGATGCGCGCAGTAAATCTGAGCGTGGCGACCGCTTGGCTTTGCTCGATGCCGAATTAACCGCAATCAGTGAAGAGAAGTCAGAACGCCAAGAGTCTTCGCGTCGACAAGCGATCGCCCAGTTTTGGGCGGCACGCACCGCTGAAAATATTTCGCTTCACCCAAAGATTCAGGCACAAGCCGCACTCGCCGCAGTCAGCGCCGAATGCCTGGATCAAATTATTCGTAATGCGGCTGTTTTAGCCGAGGTCGACACCGCCGACGTCTATCAGGCGGGTGGCGCCGAGCACGTACATCAGTTGCGGGTGGGTATTCGCCGCCTGCGCTCGGCGTGGTCGTTTTTTAATGGGATTGCAGTGCTGCCCTCTGAAGAGCTTCGCGCAGAGATCAAGCTGCATTTTGCCAAGCTAGGCGGCACGCGTGACGATGATGTGCTGAAAGAGACCTTGCTGCCGGTGCTGAGCGCCGCCGGCCAACCCCCGTTAGTGCTCGACGACGGACAAACGCCAACAGACACCGAAAACGTCACGCTAACTCGCCCGTTTCAAGGTTGGTTGCTCGACATGCTGGCGTGGACCGTTTTACCGGTTACGCCTGACGCGTCTTTACAGGCCTCAAAGGCGGTTCAAGCGCCGACAGATCCTGCTGTCGCGGCGCTTGCCACACAACAACAAGGCCCCCCAACCGAGTCGCTTGGACAAGTCGCGGCACACGCCGCCCAAATGGTCTCAACAAAAGTCGCGCCACAGGTGCCAGCGCCCGCCACAGCCGAAGCGGTGATATCTCAAGCGGTGACGACGGTCAGCATCAAGATTCAAAAGCCTTTAACGCTCAAAGATGCACTCGTTAAAAAACTAAAAAAATGGCATCGACGCCTTCTGCTAGACGGCCTGCAATTCGATCAGCTTGATATCGAGCCGCGCCATGAACTGCGAAAGCTTGGAAAAAAACTGCGTTACGCCCTGCAGTTCACCGAGTCACTGTTGCCCGCTGCCAGGTTAAAGGCCTATCGCAAACAATTAGCAGTCGTACAAGACATTTTGGGTGAGATGAACGACCTGGCCGTTGCGCGTGATCGCTTTATCGGGCTGCGCGACACCCAGCCAAGCGCTTGGTTTGCCTGTGGCTGGATTACCTCTCGCCTTGATGCGTTAACGAAAGAGGCCTGCGCTGCGTTTAAACAGCTTTCACGTACCGAGACGTTTTGGCGGTAAACGGCGGCAAGACGCCAAGAGTTTGCGCCGCAAGAGTCTTTCAGTAAGTGCGACTTGTTATTGACCAACGACCGCAGCAGCAAACTCGCTCGCCACAAAAGGCTGCAGGTCTTCGAGGCGCTCGCCTACGCCGATCCAATACACCGGAACCGGCCGCACGCCTTGTGAGCCGGCAGCTACCGCAGCCAGTGTGCCGCCCTTAGCGGTGCCATCAAGTTTGGTCACGATCAGCCCAGTTAAGCCAACCGCTGCATCAAACGCACGAATCTGCGAGAGTACGTTTTGCCCCTGATTACCGTCGACAACCAATAACACCTCATGCGGACCCGTAGGATCCGCTTTAGCAATCACGCGGCGAATTTTTTTAAGCTCATCCATCAAGTGCAGTTGAGTGGGCAGACGCCCTGCTGTGTCCACCATCACCACATCCATGCCGCGGGCACGACCGGCGTTGACCGCATCAAACGCCACCGCTGCGGGGTCGCCCCCGTCTTGGGCAATCACATCGACGTTATTGCGCGAACCCCACTCAACGAGCTGCTGACGGGCCGCGGCTCTGAAGGTGTCACCTGCAGCAAGCAGCACACGAGCACCTTCTTTTTGTAAACAAAATGCGAGCTTGCCGATTGAGGTGGTTTTTCCCGCACCATTAACGCCGGTCATCATCACCACCAACGGCTTGACGCGACCCACTTCGAAAGGCTTTTCTAGCACCCGCAAATGATCCGCTAAGACTTCACGCAGCGCCTGCTTGACCCCAGACGCCTCTTCGATGCGCTCTTTCTTGACCTTTGCTCTTAAGGCGACCAAGAGCGTCTGAGTCGCTTCGACGCCTGTATCGGCCATGATGAGGGCGGTCTCTAGCTCTTCGAACAAAACCTCGTCAACGCGCACACCAACAAAAATCCCGCCAATACTTTTGCCGGTTTTGGCTAGGCCGCCTCGAAGCTTGGCTAGCCATGACGATTTTTGTTCTGCCTCTTCTGCCTTTTCTACATCGTCAGGCTCTTCTGCCTGCGCGTCTAGGCGATCGCCTTTCCAAGCGTCACCTACAAGGTCGTCCTCCTCAACAGCCTCAGGAGGTGTCTCTACCGCCTCGTCACCCACCGAATCCTCAGGCTTTGACTCTAATTCACCACCTGGAGGCGGCTCTGGGTTACGCTTGAACCATCGACTCAACAGACCCACACGCGGAGCCTCTGGCGAAGCATTCTCGGCTGCAGGGGCTATCTGATCAGTGCTTTGTACAGTGCTTTGTAGGCCTTCATCGGCCGGTTGTGGATCGACGTTGGGCTCGAACACGCGATTGCTATCCGCGCTCAGGTCAGCATAGCCAGCCTCGGGCGCAGGTTGCCCCGCCTCTGGATCAGCTTGCCGATCAGCGGCAACTGGGTCGATCGGATCGGGTTTTTTCTTGAAGAAGCGAAACATAGTGAAGAAGTATATTCGGATCGTAGCCGGTCAGTATCGCCGAACACCCATTGAGGTGATCGAGGCCGAGGGTTTGCGCCCCACACCTGACCGCGTGCGCGAGACATTATTCAACTGGCTGAACTTTTTTTGGGGCGGCGAATTTGCTGACAAACGCGTGCTGGATCTTTTTGCCGGCAGCGGAGCGCTGGGTTTTGAAGCAGCCTCACGGGGCGTGGCGCACGTACAGATGGTCGAACAACAGCCCAAAGCACTTGCGGCCCTGCGAGCCTTGCGCGACAAACTCGGCGCCAATATGGTGCGGATTCATGCCGGGGATGCAAAGATAGTTTTAGATCGTCTTGAGGCAGCGCGTTTTGATTTAATCTTCCTTGACCCGCCTTTTGGCCAAAATTGGCTTGAATTCTTGTGGCCCAAGCTAGGGGATTTGTTAGAACCCAACGGTCTTGTATATATTGAGGCTGAAAAACCAATAATTATGCCCACGGAGTACAGCTTATTGCGCCAAGACCGCGCGGGAGCCGTACACTATCACCTCTTTCAAGTTGCTGCATTGCAAAAATGATCACTGCTATCTACCCCGGTACCTTCGACCCCTTAACCCGCGGTCACGAAGACTTAGTGCGTCGCGCGGCGAGTTTATTTGACCGCGTTGTGGTGGGTGTCGCCCATAGCCGGAACAAAAAACCCTTCTTCTCAGTTGACGAACGCGTTGAGATTGCACGCGAAGTCTTAGGACATTATCCTAACGTGAAGGTGGCAAGCTTTGCCGGTCTGTTAAAAGACTTTGTGCGCGAACAAGAAGGTCGCGTCATCGTGCGTGGCTTACGCGCGGTGTCTGACTTTGAGTACGAGTTTCAAATGGCCGGCATGAATCGTCATTTGTTGCCCGAAGTCGAAACACTGTTCATGACGCCCTCCGACCAATACCAGTTCATCTCGGGCACCATCGTGCGCGAAATCGCCGAACTGGGTGGAGACGTCAGTAAATTTGTGTTTCCGTCGGTCGATCGTTGGTTACAAGCCAAGGCCAAAGAGCGCCGCGAACTGGGCATCACGCCCCCATTGGGTAGCTAAACCAGGTGGCGCTGCGCATCACCGACGAATGCATCAACTGCGACGTGTGCGAACCACAATGTCCCAACGATGCCATCTCGATGGGCGCAGAAATCTACGTGATCAACCCGAGTTCTTGCACCGAGTGCGTCGGGCACCATGATGAGCCGCAATGCAAGGTCGTGTGCCCGGTCGACTGCATTGAAGTGCACCCTGAGTTTGAAGAAAGCGCAGAGGCACTACTCAATAAATATCACGTGCTCACGCGCTTGCCTGCTTAGATAGGCCGGCTCGGCAGTGCCCAGTTCATACGAGCGCCTACATCGAACGCGCTCACCCCGCAGCGCCTGCCCAACGTCGATCTGAACTTAGCTACTTTGCCGGCCAAATAACCGGTTTTGCCTCAGGATGAACTTTGACCAACCGGCTAGGTTGACCCGTCACATGGGTGAACCAAGCGGCAGCAACGTCGCCCTCATCCACCACGTCAACTGTCTGGTCAGCAACCTGAGCGGTTTTACGCACGCTGTCATCGTCTTCGATCACATCCATTGGGATGTCCATGCGCAGCATCCCCGGTGCACGTAAAACCAAATACCCCATACGAATATCCGTGCTCACGCCGGCAAGCCCAGGGCATTGCGCCGCATCAAGCAAACGAGCTTTTGCATCGACCACAAACCAGCGCTGATGATATTGCTCAGCGTCGCGATGGTCTGAACCGCTACAGCCCACCACTGGGAAAGAAATTTCTTTTGACATAAAGTAACGCCCTAACTTGGTTTAACGTGTTGTCTTGCTGGCGTTCAAGCACCAAGCTTGTCAACTACGCCACAAAACGCTTAGTCTAGCCCAATCAACGCTTTATCTAATTCGACCCAAACTTTAATCCCGCATATCAATCGCCCAATGAAAATCGACCACCTAGATCATCTTGTGTTAACCGTCGCCAGCCTCGAGCGTACCTGCGATTTTTACAGTCGCATCTTAGGCTTTGAAGTCATCACCTTTTTGGGCGATCGCAAAGCCCTTAAGTTTGGGCAGCAAAAAATCAACTTGCATCAGGTTGACAAGATGTTCGACCCAAAAGCCAAGACCCCCACCGCGGGTTCGGGCGACCTGTGCTTTATTGCGGCAACCCCCGTCGATGACATCATCAACGAACTGAACGCCGCAGGCGTGCCAATCGAACTTGGGCCTGTCGAGCGCACTGGCGCAGTCGGCAAAATCAGATCGGTGTACCTGCGCGATCCAGATGAGAACTTGATCGAACTATCGAACTACTTGCCTTAAATAGACTTATTCGACCGGATTAGCGGGCGATATCCTGATTTGCCCCTATACCGCGATGCCTTGACTTGCATTAAAGTCGGGCGTTGCATTTATAAACTTGGAGCCAACATGAGCAATACGATTAAAAAGACTGCCGTTCAGGCCTCGCGCCGCAAGCTTTTGCAAGGTGCCGCCGGTTTGGCCGCCATGGGCTTGCCTGCGATTTCACTGGCACAAAACAAACCGATCAAAATCGGCATGCCCACCATTTTGTCGGGTCGTGTGGCCATGCTGGGGTTATCCTCACGCAATGCCGTGATGCTTGAAGTTGAAAAATTTAATGCTGCCGGTGGTTTGGGCGGGCGAATGATCGAAATGGTTGTGCGCGATTCAAAAGGCCAGCCTCAAGAAGCCGCCCGCGTAGCACGCGAACTTGTCACCAGTGATGGCTGTGAAATCATCTGGGACGCAGAAGCATCATCGGGCGCTTTTGCCGTACATGAAGTTGCGAAAGACTTGGGCGTGATGGTTGTGCACACCTGTTCAGAGACTTCGTCGCTCACTGCCGACCCAAAACTGCGCGTGCCAACCGCCTTTCGTATGGCGCGCCAAGGCATCCACGATGCCATTACCGGCGGCGCCTATAGCGCTCAAAAGGCAAAAGAACTCAAACTCAATCGCTGGATGAGCATTTCGCCTGACTACGCGTATGGTCGCGACACCACGGCTGAGTATTTTGAATACCTCAAGCACTTCAATAAAGACATTGAGGTCGTTGGTGAAGTTTGGCCAAAACTCTTTCAGGCAGACTACAGCGAAAACATCACCCGCTTACTGCAAGGCAAACCACAGGCCGTCTACTCGTGCTTGTGGGGTGGCGACATGATTTCGTTTATTGACCAAGCCGGTATTTACGCCCTGTTCAAAGACAAGCAATTCTTCTCGCCTAACTTGGCTGAGTATGCGGTGCTGACAACGGTCAAGAGCGTGCCGCCCAACATGCACTCGGGTAATCGCTACCTCAAGAGCTTTCCGAATACACCCGCCAATGCGGCCTGGTCTGACGCGTATTTTGCGAAGTACAAAGAATTAGCGTTGAACTGGTCATGGCAGAATGCTGCAGGCATTCAGTTCTTAACTTCAGCGATGAAAAAAGCCAACAGCTCAGACGGCAAAAAGGTTGCTGAAGCGATGCGCGGCATGAAAATCGACTCACCCTTTGGCGCAGACGGCACACTGACCATGCGTGCTGAAGACAATACCGTGGTGAATTATGCAATCGGTTATGGTTCGCTGACCAACAAAGAGCCCTACATGACCAATCAGGTCAACGGCAACTGGAACACGATCTACGAGCTCGAAGCAGAGTGGAAAAAACGCAAAGGCTGGGCATAACGCACAGAGAGTATTGCACTGAGGTCTGAAGGCCTCTGCCTGAACGTTCAAGCAGAGGCCTTTGTTTGTACTGAACGTTTTTCTTGCCCAGACCGCACCCGCCTGCATCTTCCAAGGCTTTGTGGTTGTATCAATCGTATTACCCCTCTCGGAGACCTTCGTGGATCCAATCGCCTTATATGAATGTGTGACCTCAATGTCATGCATCGTCACTCAAACCAGTACTGGTTTGATTGTTGGCTCGCTGCTCTTTTTAGTCGCGGCCGGCCTGACCCTAATTTTTGGTGTGCTCGGCGTGATTAATTTTGCGCATGGCTCGCTGTACATGCTGGGCGCCTATATTGCCCTGTCAGCCTATCGCATCACCGACAGCTATGTACTTTCGGCGCTTATTTCAGGTGCGGGCGTTGGTCTGTTTAGCCTGATTTTTGAACGATTTTTTATGCGACGCGTCTATCAAGCCGAGGTCTTGCTTCAACTACTCGTGTGCTACGCCCTGATTCTGATCATGGACGATGCTGTAAAAATTATTTGGGGCGCAGAGTTTCAGTCAATGGGGATGCCCGCGGCCTTCCAAGCGCCGCCGCTGTTTATCTTTGACGGTATCGTGCCAGTATTTTATGTATTCATGATTTGTGCGGCCGCAGTGATCGCCTTAGTCATGTGGTACGTGCTGACGCGCACTCGCATCGGCAAAGTGGTGCGCGCAGCAGCTCTAGAGAGGTCTCTCATGGGACAGAGGGCCCAACCGTGCAGCAGAGTAACAGCTACGTACCTTCATTCTAAGGGGGAGGGGCGGAGAATGTGTGCAAACAACAACAACAACAATGGACGCCTTTCAACGTTCCAAAGCTT
>CALFXX010000149.1 GCA_937952975.1 uncultured Alcaligenaceae bacterium | reverse complement strand
TCAAGGGCTACCGCATGATTTTGATCATGCCCGAGGACCTGTCGATCGAACGCGCTCAGACCATGAAAGCCTTTGGCGCCGAGCTGATCTTGACGCCCAAGAGCGGCGGCATGGAGTACGCGCGCGACCTGGCCGACAGCATGGCTGCGCAGGGCAAGGGGCGCATTCTGGACCAGTTTGCCAACCCCGATAACCCGCGCATCCACTACGAGACCACCGGCCCCGAGATCTGGGAGCAGACCGGCGGCAAGATCACCCACTTCGTCAGCGCCATGGGCACCACCGGCACCATCACCGGCGTGTCGCGTTTTCTCAAAGAAAAGAATCCGGCAATTCGCATCATCGGCGCGCAGCCCTCCGAAGGTTCACGCATCCCCGGCATTCGCAAGTGGCCTGAGGAATACTTGCCCAAAATTTACGACCCCACAGCCGTGGACGAGTTGGTCTTGGTGAGCCAGGGCGACGCCGAAGAAACCTGCCGCCAAATGGCGCGATCCGAAGGTATTTTTGCCGGCATCTCTGCTGCCGGGGCCTGCTGGGTGGCGCAGCAAATTTCGCGCACCGCACGCAATGCGGTGATCGTCTTCATTGTGTGCGATCGCGGCGACCGTTATTTGTCGACCGGTGTGTTCCCCGCCTGAGCGCTCGCGCCAGCCGTCATTGTTTTTGCAGAAAGTCTTTCATGTCTGAATTTCGGTTTTGTCCCATGTGCGCCGAGCCTTTGGCTTGGATACCCCAAATGGAAGATGGCGGCGAAAAGCTGCGCCTGCGCTGCCCCAGTTGCGGCTACACGCACTGGAACAACCCCACGCCGGTGCTGGCAGGCATTGTGCAGGTGGGTGACGAGATTTTGCTGGCGCGCAACGCGGCTTGGCCCGGCCGCCGCTTTGCCTTGATCACCGGCTTCATGGAAGCGGGCGAGTCGCCCGAAGAAGGCATCGCACGCGAAATCGCCGAAGAAACCAATTTGACGGTGAGCGCTTTGAAGCTGGTGGGCGCTTACGAATTCAAGCGAATGAACCAGGTGATCATTGCGTATCACGCCATGGCCGAGGGCGAGGTGCGCTTGTCGCCGGAGTTGGCCGAGTACAAGATGTACAAACCCGAAGACATCATTTGCTGGCCCGCCGGCACCGGCTACGCCGTGGGCGACTGGTTGCGCAGCATCGGCATCGAGCCGCGCTTCATGAGCTGGGAAGAGCGCTACGGCAACCAGGACAAGCCTGCATGAATTTCGACAAAGAAATCGACACCAGCGGTCTGAATTGTCCGCTGCCCATTTTGAAAGCCAAAAAAGCGCTGGCCGACATGACGTCAGGCCAGGTGCTCAAGGTGGTGGCCACCGATCCAGGGTCTTGGCGCGATTTCGAAGCCTTTGCCAGGCAAACAGGCCATGCCTTGGTGGTTCAGGAAAAGACCGACGCGCATTTCATCTTCGGCTTGCAACGACGTTGATGACCGGTGGTGGCAAAGCGCCGCGAGCGGCAATGGATCGCCACGCTTCGCTCGCGATGACAGTCACGCTGCGCTCGCAATGACGGTCACGCTGCGCTCGCGATGGCAGCCACTTAGGAAAATCCCGTCACTGCGAGGAGCGCAGCGACGTGGCAGTCTCGCGTTACAGCGCCAAGCCTTTGAGGTAAGCGCGAAACGAGTCACCCACTTGCGGGTGCTGCAAAGCCAGTTCCACCGTGGCTTCCAAAAAGCCTTCTTTGCTGCCGCAGTCGTAGCGTTTGCCTTCGTACTGAAAGGCGTACACCGCCTCACGTGCCATCAGGCGGGCAATCGCATCGGTGAGTTGGATCTCGCCGCCCACGCCGGTGGGCTGGTTGCGGATCTCGTCAAAAATACCCGGCGTCAAAATGTAGCGACCGGCCACGCCCATGCGCGACGGGGCTTTTTCAGGGGCGGGTTTTTCCACAATGTGCTCGACACGGATCAACTGTTTGCCGGCCGACTCGCCCGCCACAATGCCGTAGCGGCGGGTTTGGTCCAGCGGTACTTCTTGCACCGCCAGCACGGAGCGGCCCTGTTGACTGAAGGCACTGACCATTTGCGCCAACACGCTGGGGCCCTGCGGCTGGCCAATCATCAAGTCGTCAGCCAGCAGCACGGCAAAAGGCTCGTTGCCGACCAGCGGCTCGGCGCACAGCACCGCGTGGCCCAGGCCCAGCATGCGGTTTTGCCGCACATAGGCGCAGACCATGTCGTCGGGCTGGACTGAGCGCACCAAGGCCAACAGTTCGTCTTTGTGCGCCGCTTCGAGTTCGGTTTCCAGCTCGTAGGCGGTGTCAAAGTGGTCTTCGATGGCGCGCTTGCTGCGCCCGGTGACAAAGATCATGTGGCGCACGCCGGCGGCATAGGCTTCTTCGACCGCGTACTGAATCAGCGGTTTGTCCACCACCGGCAGCATTTCTTTGGGCGCGGCTTTGGTGGCTGGCAAAAAGCGCGTGCCCAATCCGGCGACAGGGAAAACGGCTTTGCGGATGGTGTTCAGGGCCATGGAGTGACTTTCAAAGGGGCATCAAGCCAAACGGCTGAGCTGCTCGCGCATCTTACCCACCGTGTCTGAAAAATCCGTGACACGTTGCTTTTCTTGCGCAATCACCGCAGGCGGCGCTTTGGCCACAAAGGCTTCGTTGCTCAGCTTGTTTTGGGCTTTGGCGATTTCGCCTTCCAGACGGGTGATTTCTTTGCTCAAGCGGATTTTTTCGGCCGCCACATCGACCTCGATGAACAGGCACATGCGCGTGCCGCCCACCATGGCCACCGGGGCCGATTGCGCGGCGGCTTGCCAGGCGGTTTCGTCGTCAAAAATTTTCACTTCGCTCAGCTTGGCCAGCGACTGCAGCACCGCCGCATGGGCGCGCATGAACTCGGCGTTGCCCAGCGCGTAAAGCGGCATCTTGGTGGAGGCCGGCACGTTCATCTCGCCGCGCAAATTGCGACAGGCGTCGATCAGCGACTTGAGTTGATTCACACTGGCGATGGCTTGCTCGTCGATCTTGTTCAGCTGCGCTTCAGGGTAGCGGGCCACGCTGACCGAGGGGCCGGGCAGGCCGGCCACCGGCGCGACTTTTTGCCACAGCGCTTCGGTGATGAACGGAATGATGGGGTGCGCCAAACGCAAAATCGCTTCGAGCGTGCGGATCAGGGTGCGGCGGGTGGCGCGCTGCTCGGCGGGGCCGCCAGTTTGGATTTGCACTTTGGCGATTTCCAAATACCAGTCGCAGTACTCGTTCCACACGAATTCATAAATGGCGCTGGCCACATTGTCCAGGCGGTACTCGGCAAAACCTTTGGCGACTTCGGCCTCGGTTTGCTGCAGCAGCGATGAGATCCAGCGGTCGGCCTGGCTGAACTTCATGTACTGGTAAAACGGCCCGGCCGGGATCTGCTCGCCGTTGTCCCCAGTGCGTGGTGGCGCGCATTCGGCCTTGGTGTGCTCTTTCAGGCCGCAGTCTTGGCCTTCGCAGTTCATCAGCACAAAGCGGGTTGCGTTCCAGAGTTTGTTGCAAAAGTTGCGATAGCCTTCGCAGCGCTTCAGATCAAAATTAATATTGCGCCCAAGGCTTGCGTAGGCGGCCATCGTAAAGCGCAGCGCATCGGTGCCGAAGGCAGGGATGCCGTCCGGAAATTGCTTGCGGGTGGTTTTTTCAATGGCGCCGGCTTGCTTGGGGTTCATGAGACCATAGGTGCGCTTACCCACCAGGGTTTCAAGATCGACCCCATCAATCAAATCCACAGGGTCAAGCGTGTTGCCCTTTGATTTGCTCATTTTTTGGCCTTCGGCGTCGCGAATCAAGCCATGTACATACACGTGTTTAAAAGGTACTTGACCCGTCAGGTGCGTAGTCATCATGACCATGCGCGCGACCCAAAAAAAGATAATGTCAAAGCCGGTGACTAACACGCTTGATGGCAAATAGCGGGCGTAGTCAGCGGTTTGCTCGGGCCATCCCATGGTGGTGAAGGGCACGAGTGCTGACGAGAACCAGGTGTCCAGCACGTCGGGGTCGCGTGTCAGTGGGCCCGTCACGCCTGCAGCTGCGGCCTGGCTAAGCGCCTCAGCCTCAGAGTGCGCGACAAACACTTGCCCATCTGCTGCGTACCAGGCGGGGATCTGATGGCCCCACCATAGTTGACGTGAAATGCACCAGTCTTGAATGTTTTCAAGCCACTGGTTGTAGGTGGTTGTCCAGTTTGAGGGGTAGAACTGCACCTCGCCTTTTGCCACAACTTCAAGCGCCACCTCAGTAATGCTTTTGCCGGGGTGTAGTGTGTCGGCGGGCGCAGGCTTGCTCATGGCCACAAACCATTGGTCGGTCAACATGGGCTCGAGTACGGCACCGCTGCGATCGCCGCGTGGCTGCATCATTTTGTGCGCTTCAATCTTGACCAAAAACCCTTGCTGCTCAAGTTCGGCGACAACGGCCTTGCGTGCATCGAAACGATCCATGCCTCGAAATTGCTCGGGGCCCTGATCGCTGACTTTCGCGTCGAGCGTAAAAATCACAATCAAGGGCAAGCCATGACGCATCGCGCAGGCGTAATCGTTAAAGTCGTGGGCGCCCGTGATTTTGACGCAGCCCGTCCCAAAGGCTTGATCAACAAAACTATCGGCAATGATCGGAATCTGGCGGTTACACAAGGGCAGGTCGACCATCTTGCCGACCAGATGCTTGTAGCGTTCGTCATCGGGGTGTACGCACAGCGCGCCATCGGCCAGCATGGTTTCTGGGCGAGTGGTCGCGATCGTCATGCCGGTGAGTGTCTGCACCGTGCCGTCAGCTTGCGTAATCGTTTGGGGGCCATCCACAAACGGGTACTGGATATGCCACAAGTGCCCTTCAGTTTCGACCGCTTGCACCTCGAGGTCGGACACCGCAGTCATTAGTTTGGGGTCCCAGTTCACCAAACGCTTGCCGCGATAGATCAAGCCCTGCTTGTGCAGGCGCACAAAGGTTTCAACGACCCCCTCGGACATCTGGGCATCCATCGTGAAATATTCACGGGGCCAGTCGGCCGAGGCGCCCAAACGGCGCACCTGACTAGTGATTGTGTTGCCCGAGACTTCTTTCCACTCCCAGACCTTTTTGATGAAGTTTTCGCGACCGAGGTCGTGGCGCGATACCTTTTGCGCGTCAAGTTGGCGTTCAACCACAATTTGAGTGGCGATACCTGCGTGGTCGGTGCCTGGCACAAACACGGTATCGCATCCCAGCATGCGGTGATAGCGGATCAGCCCGTCCATGATGGTTTGATTGAACGCGTGCCCCATGTGCAGGGTGCCCGTCACATTGGGCGGCGGGAACTGAATCGCGTAGGCGGGGGCAGGGGTCTGCCCTGCAGCGGCTGAACCAGACGCAGGCGCTTGCACGTGCTGGCCGGCGGCAAAATAACCCCGACGCTCCCATTCGGGATACCAACGGGCTTCGATCTCGGCCGGTTCGAAGCTTTTTGAGAGATCCACATCTGGAAGTGGGCTGGGCTGGTTCATAGGGGTTCCGCAAGTGTTAGGCAGTGTGTCAGGCGTGCAGTCAGGCCGCCACAAGTTCAGTTCAAGCCCGCTATTTTAGGATGTTGTCGAGTTTAGTGCCGTGCTAGAATATCGGGTTACGGTGGGCGTAAGCAAAGTCCCTGTTTTTATTGAGAAATATTGGAGTTTTACATGTCTGTCGAACGTACCCTATCGATTATCAAGCCTGATGCCGTCGCAAAAAATGTGATCGGTCAAATTGTTTCGCGCTTTGAAGCCAAAGGCTTGAAAGTGATTGCTGCACGCCTGCAGCAGTTGTCGCGTGCTGATGCCGAGCGTTTTTACGCTGTGCACAGTGCTCGTCCCTTCTTCAAAGACCTGGTCGATTTCATGATTTCAGGTCCAGTGTTCGTACAGGTGCTTGAAGGCGCAAACGCCATTCAAACAAACCGCGACCTGATGGGCGCAACCGATCCTAAAAAAGCAGAAAAAGGCACGATCCGTGCTGATTTCGCTGACAGCATCGATGCCAACGCAGTACACGGCTCTGACGCGCCTGAAACTGCTGCCGTTGAGATCGCGTTTTTCTTTCCAGAAATCAACATCCACAGCCGTTAATTCGGTTGATTAAAAAGTGGCTTGCTCTGCATGCATCCTGAACCAATCAATCTGCTTGGGCTCGATGCTCCGGCACTGACCCAGTTAGTGGGGCAGTGGGGGGGCAAGCCGTTTCGTGCCCGGCAATTGCAAAAGTGGGTGCATCAGCGCAATACCAGCTGCTTTGATGATATGACTGATCTGGCGCGCGACTTTCGCGCCCAGTTGACAGAACAGTGCGTGGTGCAGGCTCCAGCGGTGCTGACTCAGCAACGCTCAAGTGACGGCACCCGTAAATGGCTGTTTGATGTGGGTCAGGGCAACGCAATTGAATCGGTGTTTATCCCCGAAGATGATCGCGGCACGCTTTGCATCTCAAGTCAGGCCGGCTGTAACGTTGGTTGCCGCTTTTGCTCAACCGGACACCAAGGCTTTAACCGTAACCTTACCGCTGCCGAAATCATCGGCCAATTGTGGTGGGCGCGTCACGAACTGTTAAAAGACATCGATTCTTCCCGACTGATGGCCGGCGACAAAATCGCCGATACCCGGGTGATCAGCAATGTTGTGATGATGGGCATGGGAGAGCCTCTGCTCAATTACGATCCGGTGGTCACTGCCGTGCGTTTGATGCTTGATGACAATGCCTATGGTTTGTCACGGCGACGGGTCACGGTTTCTACCTCGGGCGTTGTGCCAATGATGGATCGCCTGTCGCAAGATTGCCCCGTGGCTCTCGCTGTTTCGCTGCATGCCCCCAACGATGCGTTGCGTGATCAGCTCGTTCCCTTGAACAAAAAATATCCGCTCGCTGAGTTGCTGGCCGCCTGCGAGCGCTATCTTGAGTTTGCACCGCGCGATTTCATTACGTTCGAGTATGTGATGCTTGATGGTGTAAATGACACCGATCAGCATGCGCGCGAGCTCATCGAACTTGTGCGCCGCGTGCACTGCAAACTGAATCTTATTCCCTTTAATCCCTTTCCCGCTTCGGGGCTTAAACGCTCGGCAGCCGCACGGATCAAGACGTTCTCTCAAATACTGAGCGACGCCGGCATTGTCACCACTGTGCGTAAGACGCGCGGTGACGATATTGATGCGGCCTGCGGGCAGTTGGCGGGCGAAGTACAAGACCGTACGCGTTTAAGCGAACAAATGGCTTTGAAACGATCGATTCCGATAAAAGAGGTTCGAGCATGACCGACGTCGAATTGAAAAATCCTTTGCGCGAAGAGTCCGCACCTGTTCAACATGAACTCATTATTTCGGCTGGCTCCTTACGTAGCGTACGGGTGTCAAAAGGTTTTTCGTTGCAAGATGTTGAAGTTCGGCTCAAGTACCCGGCCAGGCTCATTGATGCCCTTGAGGCCGAGCGCTTTGAAAGCCTCCCCCGAGGGCTTCCTTTAAAAAGCCTGGTAAAAAACTACGCCAAACTCTTAGAAATTGACTCAAAGCCTATTGAGGCGATGCTCGAGCCCTATATCGGGCGCGTTGAAGGCGGTATCGCCAACCACACGTCGACCCGCACCTTGGGTGCGCACGAAATCGAACACCGGCAAGGTGGCTCGGTGGTTTGGTTTGTGTTGATCGTGATTTTGGCTTTAGTGGCGGCAGGCGTGGCGATCTGGCAAGGCTTAGTGCCTTCGGCCTGGTTGCCCGCGTGGCTTGGAGCCTGGACAAAATGAGCCAGTCTACGCGCGCAGCCTCAACTGAGAGCAACTCTGCGCCCACAGGCTTGACCGAGACGAACTCCGTGCCTCAGTCGACTGGTGTGCTCGTCGGAGCACAGACCCGTCATCGCACACGACTCGTGCCCATAGAGTGGGGCGGTAAAGTACTGTCGATCGGTGGGCAAGCCCCCGTGCTGGTGCAGTCCATGACCAACACCGACACGGCAGACGCAGTTGCCACGGCGATTCAAGTTAAAGAATTGGCTCTTGCTGGCTCTGAGATTGTACGGATTACTGTCAATACGCCTGAAGCTGCGAAAGAGGTGGCTGCGATCCGCGAGCATCTCGATCGTATGGGCATTTCAGTTCCCCTGGTCGGTGACTTTCATTACAACGGGCACAAACTGTTGACTCAGTTTCCTGAGTGCGCACAGGCGTTATCCAAATATCGCATTAACCCAGGCAATATGGGGGGCGGTAAAAGACGCGACGATAATTTTGCTCAAATGATTGAGGTTGCGTGTCGCCACAACAAGCCTGTACGCATTGGCGTGAATTGGGGAAGCCTCGATCACGAATTGCTTGCTCGCATGATGGACGACAACAGCAAGCTCGCTGCGCCACGTGAGGCACAAGCTGTGATGCGTGATGCCTTGGTGGTTTCGGCCATTAGCAATGCTCAACGTGCCGAAGAGCTTGGCTTAAGTCCCAATGCCATTATTTTGTCGTGCAAAGTCAGTCACGTGCAGGATCTGATCGCGGTCTATCGCGATTTGGCGGCGCGTTGCGACTACCCATTGCATCTGGGGCTGACTGAAGCAGGCATGGGCAGTAAAGGAATTGTTGCCTCGACGGCTGCGCTGAGCGTGCTGTTGCAAGAAGGGATTGGCGACACGATTCGAATTTCACTGACTCCCGAGCCTGGCGGCGATCGCACACGCGAAGTTGTCGTTGCGCAAGAAATTTTGCAGACAATGGGGTTGCGGGCGTTCACCCCCATGGTGGTCGCGTGCCCCGGTTGTGGCCGTACCAGCAGCACTGTTTTCCAAGAGCTAGCCGATCGTATTCAGACCTACCTGCGCGAGCAAATGCCCGTCTGGAAAACTCAATACCCCGGCGTTGAGTCAATGAACGTGGCGGTGATGGGGTGCGTGGTGAACGGGCCCGGAGAAAGTCGTCACGCCGACTTAGGGATTAGCCTGCCCGGCACGGGCGAGGTGCCGGCAGCACCGGTGTTTGTCGATGGACAGCGCACGGTCACCCTGAAAGGCGATCACATTGCCGAAGAATTTCAAACGATTGTTCAAGAGTACGTATCGCGTCGCTACGGCGCGCGTGCCATTTAAAGTTAAGACATGACCCAAGCTTTTTCAAAAGTCACCGCGATCCGCGGTATGAACGATGCCTTGCCCGGTGCCTCTGCACGTTGGGAGCAACTCGAGGC
>CALFXX010000148.1 GCA_937952975.1 uncultured Alcaligenaceae bacterium | reverse complement strand
TTTAATGTCTCCTCAGCGCTTGGTTGAGTTGTTCGGTAAAGGTTTGATCTGTTGTCGCTACATTTGCCTTGAGATAAGCCTCTGCTTTTTCACGTACTTCAGCAAGCGCGGGATCTTTGATTGTTTTTGCGATCTTTAAGATCTCTATCCAGACTTCGCTATTTTCAGGGTTTGTTCGGTAAGCTTTAACGAGATAATTGAGTGCCTGTTCTTGACGACCAGATACGAGCAAAAATTGACCGTAATGCAACAATAGTTCTGTATAGGCTGGAAACTTCAGCAAGCCTTTGTGATAAATCTGCTCTGCAAAATCACGTTTGTTCTGCTGTATAAAAAACGTAGCCAGTTCGTCGTAAACACTTGGCCAAGTCGGGTTGTAAGCAATTGTAGAACGATAAGCGGCTTCGGCTTCATCTTTTTTGCCTAAGCCATCAGCGGCGTGACCAATGTTGGCGTAGGGCTGCCAGCGGTCGGGCCAGTAAGATTTTGCTTTGAGGGCAAATTCCATTGCCTTTTCGTATTGCTTTTGTTCGTTCAACAAATAAGATTGTGTGGTCAATGCCGGTACAAATTTTGGATTAGTTTTAAAAATTTGATCGAGATCTTGTTGTGCCAGTTCGAATTTTTTTCGACCAATATAAATTTGAGCACGTCCCACCAAGGCGTAATGATCGTCATACAAGTCGTTGTTTCTGAGTGCCTCATCGACTAGCCGCAGAGAGTTGTCAATATCTTTGCTCCAGCGGTAATACGAAGCCGCCACAGCAGGGTCCATTTTTTCGATCAATTTAAGTGCGATTTCTTTGATGACCTCAGAAATATTCGAAGAGGTTTTGAAGTCGACTAAAAGAGTATTTTTAGGTAACGATCGGATCCGTATTTGATAGATGACACGGTCTTTTTCTGTTTGAAAAGTAATCTCGCCAGCAATTTTTTCTTTTTGGACGCCCAGCAAATCTTGAACGACGGATTGGACCATGCGCACATCAACGCCGTGCACGGCCTGTAAATTGGCTAACTGATCACCTGGCTGTTTGACGCCGATATTTTTTTTGTCTTTAGTGGTGGTGGCAAGCTCATTGATGCGAGCGATTTCATCCAAAACGCGCGTAGTGGTGATCTCGGGGGTATAGCCTTGTTCAACAAAAAGCGTTGGCACGAGTAAGGGTTCAAATACGACATTCGAAGTGGTGACCGACAGAAAGATCCCTAGGCCCGTCACGCACGCCGTCGCAAAGGCAAACGCCGCAATCGAGCCGTTTTTGACAAGCTCAAAGCCGGTTAAAAACTTGGCTGATACCGGTACAACTTGGCTAATTTTGTCTTTGATGAGGTCAGACATATCTTCCCTTTTTACAGAGATAGCTTATCATTTTTGGTGGATAGTCTTAGGGGGTGGGTCGCAGGGATGCTGAGCATCGCTGGAAACCTGAGTTTAGGTGGAGTGGGCCCGGATGATCGCCTGAGCGAATGTAATTAGAGGCTGCTTGAGCACTGCGTCTGCACCTTCGCGCTAGGTCGATTAGTCAGGAGATTGTTACTAATTGGTCTAATCTCCGCTATTTATGCGGAGATTATGAGTGTTATTCACCGCATGGCAAGATATTCGATGCAGATTGTGCGGTGAATAGGGTGCGTGGTAATCATTAGCCAGGTGTTAGAGCGAAGGTCTCGCTGAAGATTGACCTCAAGATTTTTGAGATCTTCTTTGGTGGCGAGGGTGGGGAGGATCGTGTCTAAGCGAGTTTCTAAAGCGGTCATTCTTGATTCAATGACGCGCCCATCAACTAGCGACCGTTGGCGCTGGCCAGCCGTGCGAATTTTCAGAGCCCGGCCGGTTCTTCAGCCACCACGACCAGTCGCGCGGCAACAGGGAGAACGGGTCTTCGTGAGCAAGCTCACGCGCCGCCCAGATTGGCCAATGCGGGTTAGCAAGCGCTGGTCGTCCCAGAAACACCAAGTCAACGAGCTCTTCGCGTATCACCTGGTTCGCCACGACAGGCTGCCCTAGGTTCCAGCTCACCGCCACCGGAATTCCGACCTCCCGACGCACGCGATTGCCCCGCTCTACCATGAAAGCAGCGCGAGAGAATGGAGGCTCGCGCATATCATCAGTGTTCAGACCGATGCTCAAGTCCACCAGATCAATGCCGTGGTTCTTCAATTGCGCGACCGCCCAGACCGCTTCCTCAAACTGCACGCCGTCTTCGTGGTAATCATCCGTCACCAGACGCATCGTGAGCGGTAGGCGCTCAGGCCAAACGGCACGCACCGCATCCAGCGCCTCGCGATGAAATCGCAACCGATTCTCAAGCGTTCCGCCGTAAGCATCGGTACGTTGATTTGCCAGAGGTGAGAAAAAACTTGCGCCGAGATAGCCGTGCGCGAAGTGCATCTCTAGCCACTCGAAGCCAGCCGCGAGGGCCCGTTTTGCCGCGGCCGCATAGGCCTGGTGCAACGCATGAATCTCGTCAACGGTGAGTTCTTGC
>CALFXX010000147.1 GCA_937952975.1 uncultured Alcaligenaceae bacterium | reverse complement strand
GAAAGATCAACACATTGCGCAGTAGGGTTGCTTGGAAAACCCAAAATCATCATCTTGGGTTTTGGGATCGATTCGCGCACCGCGCGCTCGAGCTCTTCAAAAAAATCACTACCAGGGGTCATGCGAACCGAGCGAATGTTGGCGCCAGCAATGACCGCGCCGTAAATATGGATGGGATAGCTCGGGTTGGGAACAAGCACCGTGTCGCCGGCGTCAAGCGTGGCTAACATCAAATGGGCCAGACCTTCTTTTGACCCGATCGTGACAATCGCTTCAGAATCTGGGTCGAATTGCACTTGATAGCGACGCGCGTACCAATCGGTGATGGCCTTACGCAAGCGTGGGATCCCTTTTGAAACCGAGTAACCGTGGGTGGTGGGGCGCGAAGCCGCTTCGACTAGTTTTTCGACGATATGCGGTGGCGTTGGGCCATCTGGGTTGCCCATTGACATGTCGATGATGTCTTCGCCGCGATGACGAGCCGCCATTTTGAGTTCGGCCGTAATATTAAAGACATAGGGCGGCAAACGCTCAATTCGGGGAAACCTCTTCATCATGCATCCTTTTTATTAGGGCCGGGCAAAAGCGCGTTATGTACGGAGCCACGCTGGGTACCAAACTATTGAAGATACCAAGTCAGGCAAAATACCAAGCTAAGCTGAGGAGTATTAGACCTCGGATTGCCTGTTTGCGCTGCAGCAAAGCCCTCTAATCTAGCGCAACCTGCCCTGTCTCGCAAATCAGGCTAAAAAGTCATAAAAAATTCATCATTTTGTCTTGAAAACCCCTAGCGACAGCGCACACAAACCGTGAACGATTGCGCTATAGTCGAAACAACCTGCCGGAGTACTGATTGAAGCTTCACACAGATACCAACTCGGCAATGAATACCGTAACCGGTTACGGAAACGGTTTTGTCGAAGTCAATAAAGTTCGCTTTGACCACGCGATTGCCTTTGGCCCACTGGGCGAAATCGCCCGCTGGTCGGCCTCAAGCCCCCTCGATATCTCTTCTGACCTGTTGCTCGCGGCCGCCCGCCTGAGCCTGGCTCCTCTGGATCCCATGGCGTTTCTTGACGCAGACGACGGCGCGGTGCCTGAGGTGCTGGGCGACAAGCCCGAGGTGCTGTTAGTTGGCACAGGAACGAAACAAATGATGTTGCCTCATCACATCGTGGCACCGCTCTTGAAAATCGGCGTAGGCGTTGAAAGCATGACGACTCAAGCGGCGGCCCGCACGTTTAACATCTTGATGGCCGAGGGGCGTCAGGTCATCGTCGCGTTGATTCCTGAAAATGCATGACGTCAAGAACCGCTCCCTGCGGGTTCCTGGCTTCGCGGCATGGCCGCCGGCATCGACCAACCATGACAGCCTTTCGTAACACAATTGACTCAACATACCTCAACAAAAGAGCGATATGACGACAAGCAAAGCAGCAGTAATCTCCCCAGACACCCTCGGCAAACCCGCCCCCGCCTTCACCGTACAAAGCACGATTGGTCAGATCACACTGCAGCAGTGCCTGGGTCGCGCAGTGGTGCTGTATTTTTACCCTAAAGACAACACGCCGGGCTGCACCACCGAGACCGAAAATTTTCGCGATCTGCACGACACATTCATGGCAGCCAACTGCGCAATCGTCGGGGCCTCTCGCGACTCATTAAAGTCGCACGAAAACTTCAGCAAAAAACTTGAGTTGCCGTTTCCGCTGATCGCGGATCCAGACGAGACACTGTGCACCTTATACGGTGTCATGAAACTTAAAAATATGTACGGCAAACAGGTGCGCGGGATTGAGCGCAGTACGTTTTTAATTGATGCGCAGGGCAATCTGGCCCGTGTATGGCGTGGCGTAAAGGTGCCAGGTCACGTTCAAGAGGTACTCGAGGCGGCGCGCGCCCTGACATAAAAAAGCAAGTTGAAATGCTTTGCTCATTAAATTGTTCTTTGCCTTGAAGTGTCCTGTTCTTTGTTTCTTTAATCGCCTTTTTGGGGACTACCTTTTATGCCGTTACCGAAGCTGCCTACGCGTCCTGCTGCAATCTTGGATCTGACCACGTTAGAGCGCAGTGCAAAAGCTCCAACGCGCGAAATCGAAGAGATCCAACCTGAGCTAGACGGACTAACAAGCACGCCAACACTTCTGCATAAAATCATTGAAGCGCCTACAGCACACCCTGCACCAACTACGTTCGGGCTAGACACGGCCCCAAGTATCATCGACATTCAAGCCCGCAAGGCAGGGGTGGGCAAAGTCAGTCCAGCAAAAAAAGTCGTGCAACCAAGTACGTCGCGCAGCACCAAACGTGCGGGCAGCAAGCCCTCAAGCACAGGCGTGACCAAACTGTTCGTGCTGGACACCAACGTTTTATTACACGACCCGAGTTCGCTCTTTAGGTTTGAAGAGCACGACGTCTTTTTGCCGATGATGACGCTCGAAGAGCTTGATCATCAAAAGAAAGGCATGACCGAAGTGGCACGCAACGCGCGACAAGTCAGCCGTTCGCTAGACACCTTGGTGGGTGATCACACCAAGCTTGATGAAGGTTTGCCGCTTGATGGTTTAGGCCACAAAGATGCCACCGGCCGTCTGTACTTTCAGACCAAAGCCATGTCGGGCACACTCCCCTCTGATCTGCCGATGGGGAAGGCCGACAATCAAATCTTGAGTGTTGTGCGCTCGCTGCAAGAGCAGTTCGCCACGCGCGAAGTCGTGCTGGTGTCCAAAGACATCAATATGCGCTTGAAGGCGCGCGCGCTCGCGATGGCCGCTGAAGACTACTTTAACGACCATGTGCTTGAAGACTCAGACTTACTCTACACGGGCGTGCTGCAGTTACCAGAAAACTTCTGGAACAAACACGGCAAAGGTGTTGAGTCGTGGCAGCAAGGTGGCATTACCTTTTATCGTATTAACGGCCCACTGTGCAGTCAGTTCATGATTAATCAGTTTGTCTATTTTGAAGGCCCGATGCCGCTTTATGCGCAGGTGCGCGAAGTGAACGGCAAAACCGCGGTGCTGGCCACGTTGCGTGATTACACCCATGGCAAAAACAACGTTTGGGGCGTGACGTCACGTAATCGCGAGCAAAATTTTGCGATGAATCTTTTGATGAATCCGGAGTGTGACTTTGTCTCGCTGCTCGGTCAGGCCGGAACCGGAAAAACTCTCATGACGCTTGCGGCCGGCTTGGCGCAAGTGCTTGAGACCAAACGCTACACCGAGATCATCATGACGCGCGTCACGGTGCCTGTCGGCGAAGACATCGGATTTTTACCTGGCACCGAAGAAGAAAAAATGATGCCGTGGATGGGCGCCCTTGAAGATAATCTTGATGTGTTGAACATGGGCGAAACCGAAGGCGGTGGTGCGACGAGTAACTCGCACGGCAATGAATGGGGCCGCGCGGCCACCATGGAGCTGATTCGTTCAAAGATCAAAGTGAAGTCTTTAAACTTCATGCGCGGACGTACGTTCTTGAACAAATACCTCATCATCGATGAAGCGCAAAATTTAACGCCTAAGCAAATGAAAACGCTCATCACCCGAGCTGGACCTGGCACCAAGGTGGTTTGCCTAGGCAATATCGCCCAAATTGACACCCCTTACCTGACTGAGGGCAGCTCAGGCTTGACCTTCGTGGTAGATCGCTTCAAAGGCTGGCCACACGCAGGACACGTCACATTGCAACGCGGTGAGCGTTCGCGCTTAGCCGACTATGCGGGCGAGGTGCTTTAGCCGTGCTTTAGCGGCGCTTTAGCGATACTTTAGCGATACTTTTGCGATACTTTAGCAAGCGACGCTCTAACAAACGATCACGTAACAAACGATGGCGCTTCACTCAAATACTACCGCAGCAACGATTCCCCTGGCTCTAACGCTTGGGGACGCGGCCGGTATTGGCCCAGAGATCGTTGTCAAACTCCATATGGCAGGCTTGCCTGCGGCCTGCGTGGTGTACGGCGACAGCGGTGCCCTGCGACGCGCCTGCGCGGCGCTCAAGGCGCCACTACGGGTTGTCGAGCTCACCGATGTCAGCGCGATCCACAGCTATAGCGATCAAGCTGACTGCCTGTTTGTGCGTCCCACAGCGCCGGCTTTGCCCGTAGACTTGGCGTTAGGTCGCGTCGACGCGCGTGCGGGTCGGTCGGCCTATGATGCGCTTTGCTCAGCGATCGACGACGCGATGCTTGGCAAGGTCAGTGCAATCGTGACAGCCCCCCTGAACAAAGAGGCCATGCACGCTGCCGGGTTCGACTTTCCGGGGCACACAGAAATCTTGGCACAACGCTCGGGCACGCAGCACGTGGCGATGATGCTGGTCAACGACCAGCTACGGGTGATTCTAGCGACCATCCACATTGCACTGTCAGAGGTGTCTCCAACACTGACTCAAAAACTTGAACTGCACACCATCGAACTTGCTCAACAGGCTTGCCAGGCAATGGGCATTGGCGCGCCCCGTATCGGCGTCGCTGGCTTGAACCCTCACGCTGGTGAACACGGCAAATTTGGTCGTGAAGATGTAGACGTCATTTTGCCTGCGATCACACAAGCTCAGGCACAAGGGATCAATGCCACGGGCCCCTGGCCTGGCGATACGCTCTTTATGCGCGCTCGCGCTGGTGAGTTTGATATCTGCGTGGCGCAATACCACGACCAAGGGCTCATCCCAATCAAGTATCTGGGCATTGATCAAGGGGTCAACATCACCGTCGGCCTGCCCTTTATACGGACAAGCGTCGACCACGGTACCGCCTTTGATATTGCAGGGACCGGAGTTGCGGACCCCTCATCCCTACGCGTGGCTGTTGAGACAGCCTTAAGTATGCTGCACGCAAACAAAGGGTAAACCCTTTGTTTGCGTGCTATCAATAAAAATTTAGTTAAATTCAGTAGAAAACTAGTTTAAGTATCAAAGCTAAGTATATAATTTGCATGGTTTTTATACTTTGCAAGGCATTCGGGATGTGTTTTAAGTTTAATTTACCCTGTAAAAAATATTGGCTTGGGTGCCTTGTTAGCCTGAGCCTGGCCTTTGCAGCGACGCCGCTTCTTGCGCAAACAGCCACAGACGCCGCTGACAGCACGGTCAAAAAGCCCGTTGCAACGACCAGTAGTGCAAAAACCAAGAAAAAAACTAACGCAAAAAATACCAAAAAAGTCGTGGCGCCTTCGGGAACCCCGCAGGGTAGTCGCTCTGTGGCTGACGCCACAAACAAGCCCTCAACCAAGTCCAACTCTAGTGCGATCAAGTCCTCAACCGTCAAGCCCTCAAACGCCCCCGCAGCGCGTAACGGTGCAAGGGTTGCAGCGGCAGGTGGTGCTGCAGCGGTTGGCTCAATCAGTGCCGTACGCTCAAACGTCGTCTTGGTGCAAGACCTCAGTAGCAACACCACATTATTTTCACGTAACGAAGATACCGCGCGCCCCATCGCCTCGATTACAAAACTCATGACGGCCGTCGTGATCGTCGATGCAAATCAATCAATGAGCGACATCATCGAGGTCACCAGCAGTGATATCGATACTGTGAAACACAGCCGCTCGCGCTTGCCCGTTGGTACAAAACTTTCACGTGGCGACATGATGCATCTGGCTTTGATGTCTTCCGAGAATCGCGCGGCTAGCGCACTCGGGCGCAACTACCCAGGTGGCATGACCGCTTTTGTGACAGCAATGAACAACAAAGCAAAACAGCTTGGCATGACACAAAGCCGTTTTGTCGAACCAACCGGTCTGTCAAGTGAAAATGTCTCGAGCCCACGTGACCTAGTCAAGCTCTTGCAAGCATCAGCCTCGCGCCCTGCGATTCGGCAATACACAACCGATGACCAACACGAAGTTCGTTCAAGTGGCCATGCCACGTTGTTTCGCAACACGAACATGCTTGTGATGAATCCAACCTGGGATATCAAGGTCTCTAAAACTGGCTACATCAACGAGGCGGGACAATGCCTGGTGATGGTCGCGCGCATCAACAACCGCGACATGGCGATCGTCCTACTCAATGCAGAGGGCAAAGGCACGCGAGTCGGTGACGCAGTGAAAATCAAACAATGGGTGCAACAGACACAAGTGATCGCGTCGCCGGATCAGCCAGCCCCAGAGAGCGCGTTACCTGAGCAACAGACTAAAGTCATGGCTGCACTTGATAGCATCCGGTCTCAATAAACTGCCCCACCCCCTGCAAAATTCAAGAAGCGCGTGCTTGACCCCTGGAAGGTGAGCCTGACTGTACCGATTGGTCCATTACGCTGCTTACCGATAATAATTTCAGCGGTGCCTTTATCGGGTGAATCAGGGTTATACACTTCGTCGCGGTAGATAAATAAAATCAAATCAGCGTCTTGTTCAATAGCGCCTGATTCGCGCAGATCGCTCATCACAGGGCGACGATTGGGGCGCTGCTCTAAGCTGCGATTTAACTGCGACAACGCAATCACTGGACACTCGAGCTCTTTCGCCAACGCTTTGAGCGAGCGGCTAATCTCTGAAATTTCGGTTGCACGATTTTCGCCAGCCGAGCTTGCGCCCATCAACTGCAAGTAGTCGATCACAATCAACCCAAGCTTGCCACACTGACGTGCCAGGCGGCGCGCACGCGCCCTCACCTCGACCGAACTTAACGCGGGCGTTTCGTCAATGTACATCTGCGCCTCTTGCATACGCTGCACGGCGTGTGTGACACGAGGCCAGTCATCGGCCAACAACTTACCGGTGCGCATGCGGTGTTGGTCAAGCATACCCACCGAGCCCAACATACGCATGGCTAATTGCACCGCGCCCATTTCCATCGAAAACACAGCCACTGGCAAACCTTGCTCAATCGCTACGTGTTCGGCAATATTCATCGCTAAAGACGTTTTACCCATTGAAGGACGTCCGGCTACGATCACCAGATCGCCCGCCTGCAACCCAGAAGTCATTTTGTCGAGATCGGTAAAACCGGTTGGAACCCCCGTGACATCCGTATTGCCTTCGCGGTGATACAACTCATCAATCTTATCGACCACCTCAGACAACAGCGGCTGAATTTCGCGAAATCCAGCTGACGCTTTTGCGCCCTCTTGTGCAATCTTAAAAACTTTGGATTCGGCCTCATCAAGCAACTGACGGGCTTCTTTACCCTGTGGATTAAACGCTGTCGCGGCGATTTCGTCGGCTACAGTGACGAGCTTTCGGAGCATTGAGCGCTCGCGCACAATTTCGGCATAGCGTCGAATATTTGCAGCCGACGGTGTGTTGTGGGCTAAGGCGTTCAGGTAGCTCAAACCACCAACTTCTTCTGACTTGCCAACGCTTGCCAACGACTCATTGACTGTGACCACATCAGCGGGGCGCGACAAATTAACCAGTCGTGCGATGTGGTGCCAGATCAAACGGTGATCAAAACGATAAAAATCCTCTTCGTTCACAACGTCTGTGACGCGCTCCCAGGCACCATTGTCAAGTAATAGCCCGCCAAGCACAGACTGCTCGGCCTCGACCGAGTGAGGTGGTACGCGAAGGTATTCGAGTTGCGGATCTGGAGAATTATTCATGGTGCAATGATACCCGTAAGGTGTTTGTCACATATAAAAAACCTTGAACATCTCGACCTGGAATCCATTTAAGTAACCAACCCAAATAGCGCTGGATTGTTGCAAATTTTTTTTCAATCGCTCTTAAGGGTATACGCACCGAGGGATCGGGATTTGCCGCCAAATAGGATTTAAGCAACTGATTACAAAGAACTTGACGCTCAGTCGGACTAAATTCGTGGCCTCGCAGACCCGCCATTGAGGACAGCATCTGAAAGACATCGTAAGCCTGAGCCAACGGCAGAGACATTGCCTCGCCAATATTTTCTTCAAAATCGATGCGGGTTGTCGTGCCATCTTCGTGCATCATGAGGTTACGCAACTGCGCCCCACCATGCACAAAGCCTGCGCAGTGAAAGTGCGCAAGTTGTTGGGCGGCAATGGTCATGAGCGCGAGGCGCCCCTCTGGAGACGCAATACGGACCAGATAAGGCATATCCTGACCCACATACTCTAAGACCAAGACCCCTGGCGCCTGATACCAGACGCTTGGCACCGAACTGCCCGCCTTTTTCAGACGAAGCAAGCGCTGGGCTTCGTCTTGTAACGTTGTTTGCAACAACAACCGTGGCAAAAGTCGCTCGCCGAGCAGCAGCCAACAGAGCCAAGACAGTGCCGTCACCCTAGCGAAGTGCAGTTGAACCGCTAGCGCCGAAAACCACCTTGTTCGGTGACGCTTGACCACACAACGGTGCCCAGCAAACTCAACAAAAGAGACGCCTGCTGCATCGTCAGCATGCACGAGCAGCCACTCGTTTAGCGCTTGGCGAAACTGAGCGTTATCTGCGTACAAGTCGACGTGAAGATTTGTCACAATGTTGGCGAGAGTTTGAGTCGGTGAAAAGTATAAGCAGCTCAAATACAAAAAGCCGACCAGAGCCGGCTTTTTGTGTCGTGCAAGCGGGTAGAGACTTAGACTACGTCGCCAACCACAACAACAGAAATGCTGCTAACCACGTCAGGATGAATGGCCACTTGCACGGGGAATTCGCCGACGGCTTTCAAGGGACCTTCAGGCAAACGGACTTGCGCTTTTTCAATGCCAGCAAAACCAGCCGCCACTAAACCTGCTGCGATGTCCATGTTGGTGACCGAACCAAACAAACGACCATCAACACCCGCTTTTTGAGTGATGCTTAATGAGAAGTTTTCAAGGCGCTGACCCAAGGCCTGTGCCAACGCGAGTTTCTCGGCTTGGACTTTTTCAAGTTCAGCACGACGAAGCTCAAACTCTTTCAGAGCAGTTTCAGTTGCGCGACGGGCTTTTTTCTGGGGAATTAAGAAATTGCGAGCGTAGCCATCACGCACACGAACAACTTCACCGAGGTTACCAACGTTAACGACTTTTTCGAGAAGAATAATTTGCATGGTATGCCCCTGGATCAGTTATGGTTATCAGTAAAGGGCAACAATGCCAAAAAGCGTGCGCGCTTGATTGCGGTATCGAGTTGGCGCTGATAGATCGCCTTGGTACCGGTCAAACGTGCAGGAATGATCTTGCCATTTTCTTGAATGAAATCACGCAAGGTGTCGAGATCTTTGTAATCGATCTGGTCGACGTTTGCAGCGCTGAAGCGGCAAAACTTACGACGCTTAAAAAGCGGATTTTGCTGTGTGAACTTCTTTTTTTCTTTACGTTTACCGAAGAAAGCCATGATGTGCCTCGCTTAAATCTGTTGAATTTGCTGCGCATGCAGCCTAAATTTTTGTGAATCTTTTCGAACCGGAGCTAAAAACCCCTGGACGCGTACTGTGCAACCTAAACTTGTTGTGAGTGCCATCTGCGCTAAGTCTCCCATCGCAACAACTGCCAGCGTAAACGCTAAGCGGCGCGGTTGACCTGCCTCAATCACCTCGGCCTCGTGAGAGAGTAGAAACTCGAGCACTGCAACCCCGGATGGCGTATACCTTAAGGGGGAAAGCTCAAACACCTGACCCTGCACTTCAAGCCGATTCACAACGTGCCTAGATTACTCAGCCTCGCCGGGCGTTGTTTCAGCCGAAGCTTTACGGGCCTCATCGCGTTCAACTTGTTTCATCATGAGTGAAGCCTCGGTTTGAGCGGCTTTGGTCTTGATAACAAGGTGGCGCAACACAGCGTCGTTGTAGCGAAACGAGTGCTCGAGTTCGTCGAGAGTAGGCTGACCGCATTCGATGTTGAAACACACATAGTGTGCTTTAACCAGTTTTTGAATGGGATACGCGAGTTGACGACGGCCCCAATCTTCGGTGCGGTGTACTTTACCGCCTTGAGTGGTCACCAGCGCTTGATAACGCTCGACCATTGCGGGGACTTGCTCGCTTTGATCTGGGTGAACGATGAAAACAACTTCGTAATGACGCATTTGAACTCCTAAGGATGTCCGAGAAGAGACTGCAAACAGCCCGCCTCGGGGGCAGCCCGCCACACCAAACACTGGCTGGTCGAGCAAGAAAGCCTTTAATTATCGTATGTTTACGTAATTAATGCAAGCTGAGCCTGGAACGCAGGTAAGCCTGGAACGTCGTTAGACCTGTAACGTTAAACCTGAAACGCCAAGCGTGTCACGGCAGCGTTGGCTGCTGCATCTTATTCTGGTTACCGAGCTTAGGCGGCTAGCTGGAGCTCAAAGCGCGCGCGCACCGACGCCTCAATACCCGCGGCATCAAGACCGACACTGCCCAACAACGCACCTTGCTCGCCGTGATCGATAAACCGGTCGGGCAAGCCAAGCTGCAGCAGCGGGGAGACGACGCTTGCGGCCGCAAGGGCTTCGGCGACGGCACTGCCCGCCCCGCCCATGATCGAGCCTTCTTCGAGCGTGACCAGACCTGCATGCGTGGCCGCTAACTCAAGCACCAAGGCCACATCAAGGGGTTTAACAAAGCGCATATCGACGAGCGTCAGATTCAACGCCTCAGCGACTTTAAGCGCGGCAGGCAGAAGCGTCCCAAAGACCAGCATCGCAATGTTTTTACCTTGTCTGCGAACCAATCCACGCCCGACCTCGACGGTCGCGAAATCCGCTTGGGGTACTGCGCCTGCGCCAGCACCGCGTGGATAACGCACGGCCGCTGGACCCGGATACTGATAACAGGTCGACAAGAGCAACCTGAGCTCGCTTTCATCTGACGGTGTCGCTACCACCATATTGGGAATGCAACGCATAAAGGCGATATCGTAGTTTCCGGCATGGGTTGCACCATCAGCCCCAACCAGGCCAGCCCGATCTAGCGCAAAAGTGACGTCAAGATTTTGCAGCGCAACATCATGAACCAGTTGGTCATAGCCACGCTGCAAAAAGGTCGAGTAAATTGCTACGACAGGCTTTTGACCTTCGCAGGCGATCCCTGCCGCAAACGTCACTGCGTGTTGCTCGGCGATACCCACATCAAAATAGCGCTTAGGAAACCGGCGTTCAAACTCAACCATTCCGCTGCCTTCGCGCATCGCTGGCGTAATACCAACCAAGCGTTGGTCTTGTGCGCCCATGTCGCACAGCCAAGAACCAAATACCTGTGTAAAGGTCGTTTTAGGCGCCGCGGCAGGCTTTTGAATCCCAATTGCAGGATCAAATTTTCCGGGGCCGTGGTAGAGCACTGGATCAGCTTCGGCGAGCTTATAGCCCTGCCCTTTTTTGGTTACAACATGCAAAAACTGCGGCCCCTTCAGTGCTCGCATATTTTGCAACGTGGGGATCAACGAATCCAGGTCGTGTCCGTCAATCGGCCCGACATAGTTAAAGCCCATCTCTTCAAATAACGTGGCCGGCGTGACCATTCCCTTAGCATGCTCTTCGAAGCGGCGAGCCAACTCGAGCACCGGCGGCATATGTTGCAAAACAGACCGCCCAACATTTTTAGCTGCGGCATAAAACTGCCCTGACATCAAACGCGCCAGGTAGCGATTCAGCGCGCCCACCGGTGGCGAAATCGACATATCGTTGTCGTTCAAAATCACCAATAAGTTGATGTCAGGCGTGACGCCAGCGTTGTTCATGGCCTCAAAGGCCATCCCGGCAGACATCGACCCATCACCGATGACCGCAATGTGCTGACGCGACACACCGGCGTTGCGAGAAGCCACCGCCATCCCCAGTGCAGCAGAAATCGACGTGGACGAATGCGCCGTACCAAAGGCGTCGTACTCGGATTCGCTACGCTTCGGAAAGCCAGACATCCCTCCAAACTGCCTGAGCGTACTCATACCCGCTTTACGCCCAGTCAATATTTTGTGCGGATAAGACTGGTGACCCACATCCCAGATAATGCGGTCATGGGGCGTGTCGTACACGTAATGCAACGCCACAGTCAATTCAACCGTACCCAAATTTGAGGACAAATGCCCACCGGTGCGCGAGACAGAAGCAAGCACAAAAGCTCGCAACTGATCTGCCAGCTTTCTGAGCTCGCGCTTATCAAGCGGCTTCAGATCGGCAGGAGAATGAATACGGTCAAGCAAATCAGTTGGCATAGTGTCTGAACTTCTACAAAAAATTCGATGTGAACGTTTTAATGATCACGTAAAACAATAAAATCGGCTAAGCCTGCTAACAGAGCGGCAGACTCACCCAAGGGGCTTAAGGCGGCCAACGCCCGCTGGTGTAATTCGCCCGCAAAGGCCCGAGCCTGCGCTAAACCCATCAGTGTGACATAGGTTGGCTTATTCGCCGCGGCGTCTTTTCCGGGGGTTTTGCCCAATTGAGAGCTGTCGGCTGTGACATCAAGTACGTCGTCAATCACCTGAAACGCCAGTCCCATCGCAGCCGAATACGCGTCGAGTGCCTTGCGCTGTTGCGTGCTTGCCCCGCCGGCCAACCCACCCAACGATACACTCGCGCCAAGCAAGGCCCCCGTTTTTAAGACGTGCATTTGTTGCAAGGCCTGCTGAGTCAGGGCTTTACCGACACTGTCTAAATCAATGGCTTGCCCTCCGGCCATCCCCAAACTCCCTGCGGCTTGGGCCAGGTCGCGAATCGCCTGAACAATCAATGTCGGCGCGATCGGCATTTGCGCCAACAAATCAAAGGCCAGTGGCTGTAACGCATCGCCTGCCAGCAGCGCGGTGGCCTCGTCAAACTGCACATGCACGGTGGGGCGGCCACGCCGCAAGACATCGTCATCCATACAAGGCAAATCATCATGCACCAAAGAGTATGCATGAACGAGCTCGACCGCCGCCGCGGCCAGATCTTGCGCCAATTCACGTTCGGCCGCACGTTCAGCGTCACGCGGAGCCGTCAACACAGGCCCGCAGGCATGCGCAGCCGCAAAGACAAGGGCGGCTCGCACGCGCTTACCACCGCCAAGCACCGAATAGCGCATCGCCTGATGCAAACGCGCAGGTACCGCGTCTTGGCTCGGCAAGAGGCGTTCTAGTACCTGTTCAACATGCTGGGCCCGCTCAGAGAGCCATGCCGGGAAGTCAACCGCAGCGGTGCTCATGACAACTCAGGATCCATGCCCTCAAAGGGCCGCAGCACGCCCGCCTCGAGCACTTTGACTTGTTGTTCGGCCTGCGCGAGCTTTTGTTGGCACAAGCGCGTCAACGCCACGCCTCGCGCATAGGCTGCCAAAGATTGCTCGAGTGCCAACGAACCCGACTCCATGGTTGCGACCAGCGTCTCGAGTTCAGCCAGCGCGGTCTCGAAATCTTCGGGCAAGCTTGGATCAAGCTCGGCCGCCGCCTCGCCTGGTTGAGTGGATGTTTTGTTAGCCTTGGTCAAGCGATACTCCGAAGACAGCTCAGACGGGGATCCCGCCTCAACTGAACAGTTTTGAACAGATGTAAACCCTGATTGTACGAGATCATCCGGGCTCAACGCCTTGAGGTACAATGCTTTTTTAAGGTTAATCGGTCAAGCCGGTTTTCTTCTCGCCAGAACGGTACTGTCCGTCCTGGCTTTTTTATCGGTGCAGAGGGAATCATGACCGACATTGGTCGGATGGCGCACTTGGCGCCCGCTCGTACCCAGCTTGCTGTCGACACGTATTTTGACCAAGCCCGCTTTGAGCGCGAGCAAAAAAGTATTTTTGAACAGTTTTCGCGTTATGTCGGACACCAAAAAAGCGTGCCACAACCCGGAGACTGGCGCAGCCTATCTCACGAAAAAAATGGTCGAGTACTGGTTCGCGGCCAAAACGGCGTCGAACTGCTATCAAACGTGTGCCGGCATCGTCAGGCCTTAATGCTGGGTGGCGAAACAGGCAATGTGTCTGGGCATCGCAATACCCATGGCAACCTAAGGGATACTGGCGGCAATATTGTCTGCCCACTCCATCGCTGGACCTACGACAAGCAAGGTCAATTGTTAGGCGCACCGCATTTTGACAACACACCTTGCCTGAACCTCGAGCGCTTTGCGCTCAACGACTGTCATGGTTTGCTGTTTGAAGGGCCGCGCAACCCAGTTGCCGAAATCGGCAACCTGTTTAAGCGACCAGAGTTTGATTTTTCAGACTACGTGCTGGATCACGTCGAAGTGCACCAATGCAACTACAACTGGAAAACCTTCATCGAGGTTTACCTTGAAGACTATCATGTTGCCCCGTTTCATCCGGGCTTAGGGCATTTTGTCACGTGCGACGACTTGTCTTGGGAGTTCACCGAACACTACAGCATGCAGCGCGTTGGCGTGCATCGTGCGTTGTCGCAGCCAGGCTCACCAGCGTATAAAGTCTGGCACGATAAATTGTTGGATTTTCGCGGTGGCCAGGCGCCCGATTTCGGCGCAGTTTGGGTCACGTACTTTCCAACACACATGATCGAGCTCTATCCGCATGTTGCCGTGCTTTCAACGCTTTACCCCAAATCGCCAACTGAAACAGTCAATATCGTCGAGTTTTACTACCCCGAAGAAATCGCGCTCTTTGAACGCGAGTTTGTCGAGGCCCAGCGCGAAGCCTACATGGAAACCGCAGTCGAAGATGATGAAATCGCCGAGCGTATGGATGCAGGGCGCGCCGCTCTGCTGGCTCGAGGTACCTCAGAAACAGGGCCCTATCAGTCGCCCATGGAAGACGGTATGCAGCATTTTCATGAGTGGTACCGCAAAGCCATGAACGAAACCGAGAACTTTTAGGCAGGCAGCTTGTCCAAATGGCTGTTTAGCTTTTTACTTGCTGATTGTCGCGCTATTTTTTTCTTGAGCGAACCCTACGGCTCGCTGCTTTACAAGTTTAAATATGCACACTTTCAACCTATGGCGGTTCTTTCAATCACCTTTTTACCTCATCAAAAACCATGAAACGAATCTTTCTTTTTTTGCTGACTAATCTCGCGGTCATGCTGGTACTCAGCGCCACAATAAACATTCTGGGTGTGGGTCGCTTCATGAGCCAGCAAGGGCTCAACGTGCAAATGCTGTTGGTTTTTTCAGCGGTTGTTGGCTTTACCGGTGCAATTATTTCGCTGCTGATGAGCAAACCTATGGCCAAATGGAGCACCGGCGCGCGGGTGATCGACCCCCAAGCTCCTAGCGGCGCCAAAGAACAGTGGCTGGTTGACACGGTGCATCAAATCTCTGATCGCGCGGGCATCGGTCGCCCCGAAGTCGCCATCTACGACGGCGAACCCAACGCCTTTGCGACCGGAGCCTTTCGCAACGAGTCGCTCGTTGCTGTCTCAACGGGCTTACTCGACAGCATGACTGAAGAAGAGGTCACTGCCGTTTTGGCGCACGAAGTTGCGCATATTGCCAATGGTGACATGATCACCCTGACCTTGATTCAAGGCGTAGTCAACACCTTCGTCGTATTTTTGGCTCGTATCGTCGGTTATTTTGTCGACCGCGTCCTTCTAAAAAACGACAAAGGCGTCGGGCTAGGCTATTACGCAACGGTCATCGTGTGCGAAATCGCCTTCGGCATTGCTGCTAGCTTGATCGTCGCGTGGTTTTCACGTCAGCGCGAATTTCGAGCCGATGCAGGCTCGGCTTCGTTACTCAGTTCACGCGAACCGATGATTCGAGCGCTTGCACGGTTAGGGGGCTTAACCCCAGGTGTCTTGCCTAAAAGCTTTGAAGCCTCGGGCATTAGCGGCGGCGGCGGGATTAGCGCGATGTTCGCAACGCACCCTCCCATCAATGCGCGTATCAATGCTTTACAAAATATGCGTGTGAACTAAAAGTTCTCAGTGTGCTTGCTCCCAGTTAGGGCCAACCCCGACCTCGGCCACCAATGGCACGCGCAGACTGGCCACGTCACACATCAGACCAGGCAAATTGTCTTTGATGCGGTCGATTTCAGACAACGGCACATCGAGTACCAATTCATCGTGCACCTGCATGACCATTTTGGTTTGTAGTTTTTCGTGTGCAAGCCAGTTTTGTACCGCCACCATCGCAAGTTTAATCAGATCGGCGGCTGTGCCTTGCATGGGTGCGTTAATCGCTGCCCGCTCAGCGCCAGCTCGGCGCGCACCAGCCGCATTGATATCGGCCAGCCATAAGCGCCGACCAAACACCGTTTCAACGTAGCCTTGCGCGTGCGCCAGGGCTCGCGTTTCGGCCATATATTGCGCGACGCCTGGGTAGCGAGTGAAATAGCGATCGATATACGATTGGGCAGCATCACGCGTAATGCCCAGGTTACTTGCCAAACCGAACGCGCCCATCCCGTAAATCAAACCAAAATTAATCGCCTTAGCCGCGCGGCGCTGCTCTGACGACACGTCTTGCAGGCTCACGCCAAAGACTTCTGAAGCGGTTGCTTTATGAATATCTTCGCCGGCAGCAAAGGCGCGCTGTAAGTTGGCATCATTTGAAACGTGCGCCATCACGCGCAATTCAATTTGCGAATAGTCGGCCGAAATAATGACACCATTCGAGGCGATGAAAGCTTCACGCACGCGTCGCCCCGCTTCGGAACGTACCGGTATATTTTGCAGATTCGGCTCAGAGGAGGCCAGCCGCCCGGTAATTACAGCGGCCTGAGCGTAGTGAGTATGAACACGACCCGTTGCCGCGTTGACCATTTTGGGTAGTTTGTCGGTATAGGTCGATTTCAGTTTTGCTAGCCCGCGGTACTCGAGTAAGACTTGCGGTAAGGGATAGTCTTCGGCCAGCTTCGTGAGTACGTCTTCGTCGGTAGAAGGGGCGCCCCCAGGCGTCTTGCGCACGACTGGCAACTGCATTTTTGTAAAAAGGATTTCGCCCAGTTGCTTGGGCGAATTTAAATTAAACGGCTGTTCGGCGATTGTGTAGGCCCGCTGCTCAAGCGCCAGCAATTCTTGACCAATCACATGACTTTGCCGACCAAGTTCTGCCGAGTCAATCATCACACCGTTGCGCTCGATTTCAAACAGCACGCGCGATACTAAAATTTCAAGCTGATAGATATACTCAAGCGAGGCAAGCGCCCTCACCTCTGGTCGCAAAACATTATGCAAACGTAGCGTGAAATCAGCATCTTCGCAGGCATAGTGCGTCGCGCGCTCAAGGTCGACTTCATCAAACCCAATTTGATGCGCACCCTTTCCGCACAATTGTTCGTAAGAGGTGCCTTTAACGCCTAAACGACGTAAGCATAAATCTTCAAGCCCGACGCCGCGATGCGACTCGAGCACATAGGCTTGCAACATGGTGTCTTCGGCAACGCCGCGCAAGTCAATGCCCTCGTTGGCAAAAACATGCGTGTCATATTTGGCGTGGTGCAACAGCTTGGTGGGCCGCGGATTTTCAAGCCAGGCCTTCATTCGGGCCAGCACCTCGGCGCGCGGCAATTGCCCTTGGGCATCGGCACCGCGGTGAGCGACCGGGATATAACACGCGACGCCTGGCTCAATCGAAAGTGAAATACCCACTAGACGCGCCTGCATGGCTTCAAGCGCCGTCGTTTCGGTATCGAGGGCAACGCACGGCGCCGCCGCGACACGAGCCAGCCAGTCATCAAGCGTAGCCCAATCCGTCACCATCTGATATTGGGTTTGCTCGGGCGCCATCGGGCGCACGGTTTCTGCTGCCACACGCGCATCCCCTGCGGGCACGCGGGTGGGTTCGCCAGTTAATTCACGTAACCACGACTTGAAACCATAGCGCTCAAACAAGCCTGTGAGGGTATCTTTGTCTTGAGGTTTTGGCGCAAGAATTTCTATTTCAGGAACCTCTGCCTGTAACTCGCAGTCGGTTTTGATGGTTAGGAGTTCACGTGTTAAGTTGAACTGACCCATTGCGGCGCGTAAATTTTCGCCTGCGACACCCTTGACCTCAGCCGCTCGCTCAACCAAAGCCTCGATCGAGCCATATTCATCAATCCATTTGGCCGCAGTTTTAGGACCAACCTTTTGCACACCTGGTACGTTATCAACCGTGTCGCCCACTAGCATTAAATAATCGACAATCCGGTTGGGCGCGACACCAAACTTACGCAACACCCCTTCAGGGTTCAGCTCTTCGTTAGACATCGTGTTAACCAACGTGATGTGGCTGGTCACGAGTTGAGCCAAGTCTTTATCACCCGTTGAAATCACAGTATGAATGTCTTGCTCTTGCGCCCATTGGGCGAGCGTGCCGATCACATCGTCAGCTTCAACACCCGGCACACTGAGTACGCTCCAGCCCATCGCACGAATAGCCGCGTGAATCGGCTCAATCTGGCTCGCGAGCTCTTCGGGCATAGACGGACGATGTGATTTATATTCGGGGTATAAATCATCGCGAAAGGTTTTGCCACGCGCATCAAACACGCAGGCGGCGTATTGCGCAGGGTAGTCAAGCAAGATTCTGCGCATCATGTTGACGACGCCATAAATGGCACCCGTGGGCTCGCCTTGAGTATTACGCAAATCCGGCATCGCATGAAAAGCGCGATACAGATAACTTGAACCATCTACGAGCAACAAGGTTTTTTTCATGGGCCACAAAAAAGAAGAGATTTCGCTGATTCAGCAGCAAACAACCCAAATTATGTCAGAGATGGTGCTAGCCGCCGAGACTCTGGCCAATATTGGGCCTGCAATCAGCCTATTTGGCAGTGCTCGTATTAAAACCGAGTCTGAGCACTATCAAAAGAGCGAAAAAATCGCCCAATTGTTGGCAAAAGCTGGCTTTGCCGTGATCGCCGGCGGTGGGCCCGGCATTATGGAAGCGGCAAATAAAGGCGCCATCGAGGCCGGCGGCCAAAGCATCGGGCTGCATATCAAGCTGCATCACGAAGCTAAAGCCAATCGATTTTTAAGCATTGAGTTGCCGTTCAAGCACTTTGTGTCTCGGAAATCAACCTTCTTTATGCACAGCTTGGCCTATGTCGTGCTGCCAGGCGGCTTTGGGACGCTCGATGAGCTTTTTGAAGCGCTTACCTTGATGCAGACTGGCAAGGTCCCCTACGGGCCTGTGATCTTAGTTGGTTCGACCTTTTGGGGAGGCCTGATGGGTTGGATTGAAGAGCAACTCACGGGCAACAGGCTCATCAACGCGATCGACCCAAAAACGTTTTTCATTGCAGATGAGGCTGAGCAAGTCGTCGCTCATTTGCTGGATTTTTATAAAGATCACCCAGATGTTCTAAAGCTGCAACCCAATCGGGCAGTCTGAGCTCAAGACAACGTCTATTTTTTATGCTGCGACTCGCACTCAGGATATAAACCGCGGCTCGACCGCAGGATCTACACGGCGGCTCGCACGTAGGATCTAGACCGCGGCTCGACCGCAGGACATAAAAAATGCGCTCAATGTGAACTGAGCGCATTTTTTGTACAGCAGGGGTGCATACACCCCCGTTCGCGCAAGCGAACTTTACGCGTCAGCGCGTGACATACGCTTACGCTCGTTCTCTGAGAGATAACGCTTACGAATACGAATGCTCTTTGGTGTGACTTCAACCAACTCATCATCGCTGATGAATTCGACTGCATACTCGAGTGTGCAATCGACTGGTGTCACTAAGCGCACGGCTTCGTCTGTGCCTGACGAGCGCACGTTGGTGAGTTGCTTGCCACGAATCGGGTTCACGACTAGGTCGTTATCGCGACTATGAATACCGATGACCATGCCTTCGTAGACTGGATCGTTATGCGACACGAACATGCGACCACGATCCTGAAGCTTCCAGATTGAGTAGGCAACCGCCTCGCCATCGTATTGGCTGATCAAGACACCGTTGTGACGCTCGCCAAGCAAGCCGTCTTTGACTGGGCCATAGGCATCAAAGGTATGGCTCATCAAGCCATTACCGCGTGTCATGGTCATGAACTCGCCCTGAAAGCCAATCAAACCACGTGCAGGCACACGATACTCAAGGCGCGTGCGCCCTTTACCATCGCTGACCATGTCTAGCAGTTCGGCTTTACGACGACCGAGCTCTTCCATCACGACGCCTTGGGTATTGTCTTCAAGGTCAATCGTCAGGTTTTCGTAGGGCTCTGTCTTGACACCGTTTTCTTCATGAAACACGACACGTGGTCGCGAAACAGCCATTTCATAGCCTTCGCGACGCATCGTTTCAATCAGGATCGTCAAGTGCAACTCACCACGACCAGACACTTCAAACACAGTGTCATCATCCGTTTCTTTGAAACGCAAGGCCATATTGGATTTAATTTCGCGCTCAAGACGCTCACGCAACTGACGGCTTGTCACAAACTTACCTTCACGACCAGCCAGTGGGCTAGTGTTGACCATGAAGTTCATGGTGAGTGTCGGCTCGTCAATCTTCAACAACGGCAAGCCAACTGGGCTATCTGGTGAGCAAAGCGTAGTGCCGATCGCAATGTCTTCAATCCCGTTCATCAAAACGATATCGCCTGCAATCGCGCTGTCTACGATTTCGCGCTCAAGGCCTTTAAATTTAAGCACTTGATTGACGCGACCTTTAAAAGGCACGCCGTCAGGTCCGTTCAGGCAGACAACCTCCATACCCGTCTTAATACGACCTTGACGAATACGGCCAATACCGATTTTGCCAACATAGGTGCTGTAATCGATTGACGAAATTTGAAACTGTAAAGGCGCATCAGGATCATCGTCGCGCATCGGCACGTATTTCAGGATGGCATCAAACAGAGGGCGCATATCGCCCTCACGCACATCTGGGCTCATGCCAGAAAAACCGTTTAAGCCTGAGGCATACACCACCGGAAAATCAAGCTGCTCTTCAGTCGCGCCCAATTTGTCAAACAACTCAAACGTGGCATTGATCACGTAATCAATACGCGCACCAGGACGATCAACTTTATTGACAACGACGATTGGCTTCAAACCCAGAGCCAAGGCCTTTTTAGTCACAAAGCGTGTCTGTGGCATGGGGCCCTCGACCGCATCGACCAACAACAAGACGCCATCTACCATCGAGAGCACGCGCTCAACTTCGCCACCAAAGTCGGCATGGCCGGGGGTGTCGACAATGTTGATATGCGTGCCGTCATACTCAACCGCACAGTTCTTTGAAAGAATCGTGATGCCACGCTCTTTTTCAAGGTCATTTGAATCCATGACGCGCTCGGTCATTTTTTCGTTTGAACGGAAGGTGCCCGATTGACGCAGAAGTTGGTCAACCAATGTTGTTTTGCCGTGGTCAACGTGGGCGATGATGGCAACGTTACGCAATGCGCGTGACATACTAATCCTTTAGTGAGCCTGCACAGGCTCAATGCCTGCCGGTAGTTCGTGAATAGAACCGGGTGTGACAACACTCGGCGAAACTGCGGTTTTTGCTGCCGGAACAAGCCCAGCAGGTAAATCACTCATGGCAACTAAATGCGATTCGGGATCGGTCATTGTTTGTAGCGTTTCGAGCTCGACAGCATGCTCAAGCAAAAACGGACCTACTTGTGTTCGCCTAAGCGCTGACAGATGCGCGTAACAGCCAAGTGCGCGACCAATATCTTGCGCAAGGGTTCGGATATACGTACCTTTTGTACAGTGCACCTGAATTTGCGCCGACAGCGGCGAGAATGCTAGCAGATCAATATGACGAATCGTAATTTCACGCGGCTCGCGCTCTAGTACGATGCCTTGGCGCGCATATTCATAAAGAGGCTTGCCATCACGTTTAAGCGCAGAGATCATGGGCGGAATCTGCATTTGCGTACCCAAAAACGTCTGCAAAACTGCAGTCAACGCCTCCTGGGTAATCCCAGAAAAGCCCTCTGCAGCTTGATTGACAACAATGCCTGTTAAGTCTCCAGAGTCAGTTTCTTGGCCAAAAGCGATCGTTGCTAAATAACCCTTATCAGCACCTAACATCGCGCCCGAAATCTTTGTTGCGCGCCCCATGCAGCAAACCAACAAGCCAGTTGCAAACGGATCAAGCGTACCCGTATGTCCTGCCTTTTGCGCATCAAGCGCCCGTTTGGCCCGTTGCAAAGCGTGATTACTCGACAAACCCACTGGTTTGTCTAGCAACAAGACTCCATCGAGCACACGCCCGTGTCGTTTAGCCATCGTCAGATTCCAGGAAAAGACGATAGCCTTACGGCTTGTCTTCAGGCTCGTCAGGGACACCCGCGTACTGACCCGGCAAGTTGGCCTGATCAATCAGCGCTGACATTGCAATGCCGCGCTTAAGCTGAGGGTCGTGAAAGAATCGCAAATTCGGAACAGTGTGAATATGCAGCAATTTGTACAACTGTGAGTACAACCAACCGGCCTTTTCGTTCAAGAGCCTTTCTGCCACCTCGGGCTCGGCTCCCAATACCGTGAAATACACTTTTGCGTGGGCATAATCAGCTGTCAACTCAATACCTGAAAGCGTGATCAATCCCGCGCGGCTCATATCGATTTCGCGTTGAATAATAATGGCCAGATCTTTTTGAATCTGATCAGCGAGGCGTAAATTACGCCCCGGCGCGGTTTTCTGCTTGTGACGTGTCATTCAGGCGATCAAAGTGAACGAGCCACTTCTTTGATTTCAAAGATCTCGAGCTGATCACCGACTTGAAGGTCGTTGTTACCGCGCAAGGTGATACCGCAATCAAAGCCTGACTTAACCTCTTTGACGTCATCTTTAAAGCGACGCAATGAATCCAGCCAACCGGCCCAGTGCACCACGTTATTGCGTAACAAGCGCACTTGCGAATCGCGACGCACGACACCATCAACCACCATACAACCAGCAACCGTACCAATACGAGAGATGGTGTACACCTCGCGGATATCGACCAAGCCGATGATTTCTTCGCGCTTTTCTGGCGCAAGCATGCCCGACATGGCAGACTTGATCTCATCGACCGCGTCATAAATGATGTTGTAGTACCGAATATCCACGCCGTTAGATTCTGCAAGCTTTTTGGTACTGGCATCTGCTCGTACGTTAAAGCCAATCAGAACCGCGCCTGAAGCAATCGCCAAGTTCACATCGCTTTCAGAGATTCCACCCACTGCGGCATGAACCACCTGCACGCGCACCTCGTCGGTAGACAACTTCACCAAGGAAGTAACGAGAGCTTCTTGTGAGCCTTGTACATCGGTCTTGACGATAAGCGATAGATTCTGTGAACCCTCGGCAGCATTGTCGAACATGGACTCGAGCTTGGCGGCCTGCTGACGCGCCAACTTAACGTCACGAAACTTACCTTGCCGGAACAGCGCGATTTCACGGGCACGACGCTCGTCAGCCAAAGACATCAGTTCGTCGCCAGCAACAGGCACCTCGGTGAGGCCTTGAATTTCAACTGGCATCGAAGGACCTGCCGACTGAATGGGTTTACCATTTTCATCGAGCATGGCACGTACACGCCCATAGCTTGAACCGGCCAACACCACGTCACCACGACGCAGCGTGCCACTTTGAACCAAAATTGTTGCAACCGGACCACGACCTTTATCGAGACGCGCTTCAATGACGAGCCCTTTTGCAGGCGCATCAATTGCGGCTTTAAGTTCTAGAACTTCAGCCTGAAGCAGCACGTTTTCTAACAAATCATCGATACCCTGCCCTGTTTTAGCCGACACCGAAATGAAGGGCACGTCGCCACCATATTCTTCAGGCACAACTTGCTCAACGACCAACTCTTGCTTGACACGCTCAGGGTTAGCTTCTGGTTTGTCAATCTTGTTGACCGCCACAACCAGAGGAACGCCTGCTGCCTTAGCATGATGAATCGCTTCTTTGGTTTGTGGCATCACACCATCATCGGCAGCAACCACCAAAATCACGATATCTGTTGCCTTCGCACCGCGAGCTCGCATGGCCGTAAAGGCTTCATGGCCTGGTGTATCCAAGAACGTGACCATACCGCGCTCTGTTTGCACGTGGTACGCGCCGATGTGCTGAGTAATCCCGCCAGCCTCGCCCGAGGCCACTTTTGCACGGCGAATGTAATCCAGCAAAGACGTTTTACCGTGGTCAACGTGACCCATCACTGTCACAACTGGCGCACGCGGCGACAAGAGCACATCAGCGTGAGGAGCATCTTCGTCAAGGAAGGCTTCTGGATCGTCGAGTTTGGCAGCAATCGCGGTATGACCAAGCTCTTGAACCACGATCATTGCGGTTTCTTGATCAAGCACTTGGTTAATCGTCACCATCTGGCCGAGTTGCATCAAATGTTTGATCACTTCGCCAGCTTTGACCGACATTTTGTGGGCCAAATCGGCCACACTAATTGTTTCAGGCACGTGAATTTCGCGCGCGATGAATTCGACCGGTGCCGGTTCGCGTTGCTCCTGAGCCTGGTTATTTGAACCACGGCCACCTTTTTTACCGCCCGACTTACTTTTACCACCGGCACGCCAACCTTCGCGTCCAGGCGCGGCTGGAGCATCACGCTTTTCAGCCGGCTTCTTGCGCGAAGCATCGTCCGACCAAGTCGAGGCAATTTGCCCTGACTTCAGTACTTTTTTGCCAGCGGCGTCGGCTGTGCCTTCTTTTTTGGCACCTTTGGCAGGAGCACCAGCAGGCTTATGCAGCGTGCCAGACAAAGCAGCTGGATCGGGTTCTGGTGGTTTAACGACTTTACGCGGACGGTTCAGCATCTCGCGCAAGGCCGCAGCTTCTGCCTCAGAGGCGCGGCGCGCTTCGTCACGCACGGCACCCTCTACGACCACGTGCACAGGTGCTACGGCACGACCACGCGTGGGTTTAAACACTTTTGAGACTGGCGCATCGGCAGCTACTGGTGCAGCAACGCTTGGCGCCGAAGCCTCGGCGGGTGTGCCTGACTCTTGCTCTACTTTTTCACCGGCCGCTGGTGCAGCCTCGGGCACTGGTTCAGTCGACGCGGCCTCTTGCGTCTCAGCGGCGACAGCAGGCGACACAGCAGTGACAGCCGTGTTGGCTTCTGGTGCAGCACTTGCTGGCGTCTGAGGCTCGGCGTCGGGTGCGCTAGGCGTTGGCTGCGCCGCTACGCTCGCGGGCGCGTCGGCTGGAATCGTGTTGACCGCAGGCGTCTCATCAACTTGCGCCTGTGGCGCGCTGGCCTCAGGAGCCGACGTTTCAAGACTGGGCTGCGACGCTGGCTGCTCGACCGGAGCTACCACCGCGTCAACAGGGGCCTGAGCACCGGCAGTTGCTGCCGCAGCAGTAGACGCCAACGTTGCAGGCGCCGAAGAGGTTGCCGTAGGACTTGGTGCCGAAACCTGAACTGAAGGCTCTGCACCCTCAGCCGCAGGCGTTTCACCGGTCTCGGTTGCGTCACGCTTGACGAAGGTACGCTTTTTACGGACTTCAACTTGAATCGTGCGCGAGCGACCAGCGCCGTCGGCCTGACGAATCTCAGACGTTTTACGGCGTGTTAGCGTGATTTTGGTGCCTTCAGTGGCGCCATGCGAACGACGCAAGGATTCGAGCAATTTGGCCTTGTCGCTGTCAGTGACACTGGCATCCACCGAAGTTAGGTTCACACCTGCTTCACGCAGTTGTTCTAACAACACGTTGGATGGCATTTTCAGTTCAATGGCGAACTGGGCGACTGTGATACTCGACATTAGGCTCTCTCTTACCTTTTTACAGCGTTACAACTTCAAGCGAAGACAGCAACTAACAATGACTGCTCTTCATACCAACATGCTATTGCTATTACTGCTCGTCAAACCAATGCGCACGCGCTGCCATAATGAACTGGCTTGCAGTGGCCTCATCAAGACCAGCCATCTCTACGAGTTCGTCGGTTGCGAGCTCAGCTAGTTCGTCGCGTGTCGTGACACCACCCGCGGCAAGCTTGCTGAGCAACTCTGGCGACATGCCCTCAAGAGTCACTAAATCTTGTGCCGTTTCGACACGCTCTTCTTGTGCGATCGCTTCAGTCAACAACGCATTACGTGCCCGCGTACGCAGCGCTTGAATAGTTTCTTCGTCAAACGATTCAATCTCAAGCAATTCTTGCATTGGGACGTAAGCAATTTCTTCAAGGCCAGTAAAGCCTTCGTCAATCAGGATGTCGGCCACTTCTTCGTCGACATCCAGACGGCTCATGAACGTAGAGCGCAACTGAGCACGCTCTTGCTCTTGACGATTTTGACTTTCTTCGGGAGTCATGATGTTGATCTGCCAGCCCGTCAACTCAGAAGCAAGCCGAACGTTTTGCCCTTTTGAGCCGATTGCTTTTGGCAGGTTCTCTTCGTCAACGACCACGTCCATGGCGTGACGGTCTTCGTCAACCACGATCGATTCAACATTGGCAGGCGCCAAAGCACCAATCACAAACTCTGCCGGATCTTCAGACCACAACACAATATCGACTTGCTCGCCACCGAGCTCGTTGCGCACGGCTGTCACGCGAGAACCACGCATACCCACGCAGGTACCGATTGGGTCTATACGCTTGTCGTAAGCCACAACCGCAATCTTGGCGCGCACACCCGGGTCACGGGCGGCTCCTTTAATCTCAAGCAAACCTTGCTCGATTTCAGGGACTTCATTTTCAAAAAGCTGTCGGATAAAGTCAGGCGCACTGCGCGAGAGAATCACTTGCTGACCACGAGCGGCACGGTCGACTTTCAACACCCAGGCACGAACCCGATCACCCACGCGGAGGTTTTCTTTTGGGATCATTTCACTGCGTGGCAGACGAGCTTCGATTTTGCCGGTTTCGACGATCAGATCGCCCTTGTCCATGCGTTTGATCGAGCCTGAAATAATCGTTTCGCCACGATCAAGAAAATCATCCAGAATTTGCTCGCGCTCGGCATCACGAATTCGCTGCAAAATGGCTTGTTTGGCAGCTTGAGCACCAATGCGCCCAAACTCGAGCGGCTCGAGAGCTTCTTCGATGTATTCACCGACTTCAATATCGGCGACAACTTCTTGAGCATCAGATAGCATTTCTTGCTGATCAGGCTCTTGCAAACCCGCTTCATCAGGCACAACGAGCCAGCGACGATAGCCCTCGTGGTCACCCGAGGTGCGGTCTACGGATACGCGGATGTCTGCGTCTTCTTTGAAGCGCTTTTTCATGGCAGAAGCCAGCGCGCCCTCGAGAGCGTCAAACACCACATCACGCGGCACGTTTTTTTCACGTGCCAATGCATCTACCAACAGAAGAATTTCGCGACTCATCGCTTTTTGCCCTTGAAATCCAGAACTGGCTCTAACTTGGCACGCTCAACATCAGAAAACACGAACGTGACACGCCGAACTTCGCCCTTTTTTGCCTCAAACTCGATACCGAAGTGTTTGACCACCCCAACGGAACCTGCCGCCTCAGCTGCCACATCGGCGGCAACTAACGCACCCAAAAAAACTTTTTGCCCATCAACGGCTTGTCTAAGTTTTACCTCGACACGCTCACCAATAAATCGATCAAAATCAGCCTCAGTCTTTAACGGCCGATCTACACCAGGCGACCCCACTTCAAGCCTGCGGTAATCGATATTTTCAACCTCGTACACCCGTGACAACTGACGAGACACCTGCTCGCAATCTTCAACACGCACGCCCTCTGGTCGATCAATCGTGACGCGCAATAAACCAAGCGCAGCCCGTTCGACATCGACAAGTTCGATATCCATTGAGGCCAGAGACTGCTGCGTAAGAGTAAAGAGATCAGCCATACATTCAAAAAAAATGGGCTGCGAAACAGCCCATTAACAACATTTGCTTTGCGCGTCGCGGTAAACCGCTTGGTTGCAAGCTTGGTTACCAACTTGAATACCTACTGCGCGCAAAACCACTTATATTAGCCCTGCATTCTAGCATGAATTTAGCAAAAATATCTTGCTATACCAACGATTTACGCAAGAATACAGGTATGCAAGCCGCGCGGCGGAGTCCTAGCGGTCACCGCGCGAAGACTTTGTAAAACCCAAACGCGACTCGTGTGCTGCCGCTCCTTTGGGCTGCCAGTCGTCACCTCGTGGGGCTGAACGGGGCTTGCCCGAACTGTTCCCATTCCCTTGGGGACGTCCACCGCCAGGCTTGCCGGGCCCGCGACCACGTGGCGGGCCTGCCGGACGACCCGAAGGAGCCCCCTGACCAGCGCCGGGGCCACCTGGATTTCGTGCTCGACGCGGCGCACCCTCCGGCCTCGTGCCAGTTTGACCATTGGGCTCAAACGGCTGGCCGGTAGCACCACCCCTGGGGGGCCTTGCATCTGGACGTCCCTCTTGACGCGGCCCAGCGGTGCCGTCTGCACCCATCTCAGAGCGAGGTGGCCGCGGACCACGTGCCGGCCCTTTACCAAAACCACCTTTCGGTCCGCCATGCCGAGGGGCACCGTTAGGGCCTCGCCCACCTGCTGCGCCGGGTTTACCCCGCGCACCACGGGCCGCACCCTGACCACCAGGATGCCCATTCGCAAAACCTCCTCCTACAGTTAACACTGTTGGCGCAGAATCGCTGGGGTGAGAAAAAGCCGCGGGCTTGCCTGAACGTCCACCTTGTATATTGCCTCGACGCCCAACTCGGGCACCATGCGTGCCGTTCTGATCGAGCGTGCCGAAACCGGGAGGTAAAGCGCTGTCATGCGAAACAGGCTGACGAGGCGCGCGCGAGCGCCCGAGTCGGCGTGCAGCAGCAGAAAGGCGTCGCGACCGGCAAACGAAGGCGAGCCCTGCGGCAGCGCCGCAGCGGCGCGCGCCAGCGCGGCGGAGGCGCCGCGAAACGACGCCTCGCCGCAAAAGGCGTATAGGCCGAGC
>CALFXX010000146.1 GCA_937952975.1 uncultured Alcaligenaceae bacterium | reverse complement strand
CGAGATAAACATCGGTGACTGGAGTTCAGACGTGTGCTCTTCCGATCTGGAGTTGCCCGCCGATGCCGTGCCGTTTATTGGCGCAGCCTTGCAACTTTTATGGACGACTCAAGCAAAAACGCTATCAGCGTTTGTTGACTTGCATAAGGGCGAAAGCGGACTGTGTCCCGTTTGCGGGTCTCATCCTGTGGCAAGCGTTGTCCGCGTCGGCGAACGCGATCTGCATCGCTACATGGTATGTTCGCTGTGCGCCTCAGAATGGTACGCACCGCGCGCACGCTGTACAAACTGCGAGACCCCTAAAGAAGTCTCAATGTTGGGGAACTCGCGCGAAAGTGCTTTGCAAGGCGAGTGTTGCGAAGAGTGTCGAGGCTATTTGAAACTCATGTTTCAGGCTAAAGAGCCCCTCGTGGACGCAGTGGCTGATGATCTCGCATCGATTAGCCTCGATCTAGCGCTATCGGGTGAAGGCTTTTCTCGCACTGGACGCAATTTATTTTTTACAGTTGGGCAGACTGGCACAGCTAGTTCATAATTTACAGAACCAATTTTAAGATTCTTCATGCTATTAAGGTGCTAAACCCTTGATGAATAAATTACCCGTGGCGCGTGCGCCCGTGTCTGAATGGCTCGCCCAATTACCCTCAGTCGAAAAGCTCTTATCAGTCGATCGTTCTCAAGACTGGGTGGCACAGTATGGTCGCGATGAAGTGTTACGCGTCATCCGCTCGACTCTTTCGACTGTGCGCCAAGAATGCCTCGAAAATAAGCGTACGACCCAACCCGAGGTAGAGGGTTTGCTAGAACAGATTGCGCAGACCCTCAAGAAACGCGCGACGCCTAACCTGCGACGCGTGATTAATTTGACGGGGACCGTGCTGCATACCAATCTTGGGAGAGCGGTGATGCCCCCTGAGGTGATTGACGCAATGGCCAGCGCCGCGGCCGAGCCGTGTGCACTTGAATACGACTTGGGCGAAGGTAAGCGCGGCGACCGTGACGAACTTGTTGAAGAGTTATTGTGTGAGCTCACCGGAGCTGAGGCTGCAACAGTTGTCAATAACAATGCTGCCGCAGTATTTTTATTGCTTCATGCCTTATCCAATCGTAAAGAGACCATCGTTTCACGCGGCGAACTCATCGAGATTGGCGGCGCGTTCAGAATCCCCGACATCATGAAGCGCGCGGGCGCGAAATTGGTCGAGGTTGGCACTACGAATCGCACGCATCCCAAAGACTTTTCCGAGGCAATCACTACAAAGACAGCCTTGTTGATGAAGGTGCACACCAGTAACTATGTCGTGCAAGGCTTTACCGCTGAGGTGCCAGAGGCCGAGTTGGCGCGCATCGCGCATGAGCGCCAACTGCCTTTTGTCGTCGACTTGGGCTCAGGCACCTTGATCGACTTAGCGCGCTATGGCTTACCCACAGAGCCGACTCCCAGGCAGGCCATTGAGGCCGGTGCCGACTTGGTGAGCTTCAGTTGTGACAAGTTGCTGGGTGGTCCGCAAGCAGGCATTTTGGTCGGGCGCCGTGACTTGATCCAAAAAATTAAAAGAAATCCCCTCAAACGTGTGTTGCGTGTGGGTAAGGTCACGCTTGCAGGACTTGAGGCGATCTTGAGACTCTATCGCAATCCAGACACCTTGACGCAGCGCTTGTCGGTGTTGCAACTGTTGACGCGCCCCGAGAGCGACATGCAAGCGCAAGCGCTACGTTTGATACCGCACTTGCAAGAGGCGTTGACGCTCTGTGGGCTCACAGTACGTACACAGTCGGTGAAGTCACAGATCGGTTCGGGGTCGCTGCCGGTTGAGCGTTTGCCTTCAGTAGCGTTGGCGATCGAAGCAACCAACAAGACGGATGAAAAGAAAGTCGTCCGCCTTGAGCGCCTGCTGCGCGCCTCACCGACGGCTGTGATTGGCCGCTTATCAGAGAAGACCTTGCTGTTAGATTTGCGTTGCCTACCGTCAGAAAAAGAACAAATTTTGGCGGAGCAGGTTTTCGCTGCAGCAGGAAACATGGCGTAGAGCGATCTGTGGGATTGACACAATGATCATCGGTACCGCAGGCCATATCGATCATGGCAAAACCTCGCTGATCAAGGCGCTGACGGGCGTGGATGCAGATCGACTCCCAGAAGAGAAAGCGCGTGGGATGACGATTGACTTGGGCTTTGCGTATGTGCCTAACGCAGCCGCTGAAGTGATTGGTTTTGTTGATGTGCCTGGCCACGAAAAATTTGTTCACACGATGGCTGCGGGTGCCGTGGGGATGGATCACGGCTTGTTGGTGGTGGCTGCAGACGATGGCATCATGCCGCAAACCCGCGAGCATTTGAGAATATTAGATTTGTTAGGGGTCGCCGGGCTGACGGTCGCGATTACCAAAGCGGATATGGTCAATGAGGCCCGTACCCAGCAGGTTCAGGCTGAGGTGGCGCACTACGTCGAGCAAACTCGGTTTGGGCGCGTCGACACTTATGTCGTGTCGGCTCGACAGGGGCAGGGGATCCAGGCCCTTAAGGACGCCTTGTTTGGGCTTGCCGTCGCGCAACCGCTTGAGCGCGCCCGTTATTTTCGACTGGCAATCGATCGAGTGTTTGTGGTTAAAGGGATTGGGGTGGCAGTCACGGGGGCCGTGATTGCCGGAGAAGTGCGCGTCGGCGCCACGCTGCGTTTAGCCAACGCCGGTGTTGACGTCCGTGTGCGATCTATTCACGCCCAAAATCAAAGTGCGGAGTCGGCCGCTCTTGGGCAGCGTTGTGGTTTGGTGCTGAGCGGTGCCGAGCTTGCTCAGGTTCAACGGGGTGATTGGTTGCTGGCGTCTGAGATTAATCGCCAAACCTCGCGAATTGATTGCGTGTTGAACGTCCCAAGTGATGGAGAGCGTTCACTGAAAGATGGCGAGCGAGTGCTGTTGCATCATGGTTGTGAACACGTTGCTGCCCGTTTGATTCTGTTGGATTCAAACGAGTTGTTGCCGGGTCAGACGGGGTTTGCGCAGTGTGTCCTTGACCGTAGTTTGCCCTTTTGCTGGCACGATCGTTTAGTGCTGCGCGACGGTAGCGCACGGGTCACGCTTGCTGGGGCACAGGTATTAGATATTGCACCGCCCGTACGTTCTCGCAAGTCACCCGAACGCCTCGCAACGCTAGGTGTGCTCTGTCAGCCGATTGCAAGCGCTGTGCTGGATACCTTGTTACGCACGACGTTAACCCCGCTCGCGCTTGAGCACTGGGCGCGTGCCATGAACCGTGATGCGCCAGAACTCGTTGAGCAGTTAAAAGAGTCTGCCGCGGTGACGTTTAAGGTCGCTCAGGCTGAGCTTATGTTGGGCGCAGAGGCGCATCTCACCTTGACCGAGCGCGTACTGAGCAGTTTGCAGGCGTTTCATGCTTCAGACCCTGATGAGCCGGGTGTTGCGCTTGAACGACTGCGGCGTATGGCGCTTCCCTTTTTAGATGCGGCAGTCTTTAAGGCATGGGCACAATTACAAATTGATTCAGGAACAATTGGCCTGACCGGTAGCTTTGTGCATCTGCCCGATTATCGAATGACCTTGAGTGCAGCAGAGCAAATACTTTGGCAAAAAATAATGCCAAAGATGTTAGAACAGGGGTTTGATCCACCCTGGGTACGCGATTTGGCCTCGAGCGTAACGGCTAACGAAGAGAGTCTGCGGACTCTACTCAAAAAGCAGGCGCGTACGTCGCTTGTTGTGCAGGTGGTCAAGGATTTGTTTTACCCTTACACAACGATCGTCGCGTTAGCAAGCATCTTGCGTGAGTTGCATCAGCGTCACGGTGCCGTGAGTGTCGTGCAGTTTCGAGATGCGTCGGGGCTCGGGCGCAAGCGTGCGATTCAGGTGTTAGAGGCGTTTGATCGTATTGGCTTGACCCGGCGCTTGGTGACAAATGCGCGCCATTCTGGCAGCATCGAAAAAGATCACCGTATTGTGCGTCACGCTGGGTTGTTTGTAGAATCTAGTATTGAATAATGCGAGTGGTTCGAACGCGCGTTGCAAGCCAGAGTTTTGCTTGCAAATCTGATAAAGTGCAATTCAAAGGAAGAGTCACGCTCTCGGGTGGGACGTCCGGACTTCAAATCCGGGAGGGGCTGTCGTACAGTCCTTGGTGGGTTCGACTCCCATACTCTTTCGCCAAATTTTCAAAAGGCAGCAAACGCGTGGCTGAAATTCGAGGGTGTGAGTTTCCGGATGACCTGCTGTATGACGACGAACTCAATGTTTGGTTTCGTGATTCAGGTGGTGGGCAATTTGAGGCGGGCTTAACAGCCTTTGGCCTGGCGCTCGTGGGTGATTTGTACATGTTTAACCCTCGTCCAGTTGGGCGCGAAATTGAGGCGAACAAAGCGTTCGCGTTAATTGAGGTGGCAAAAACTGTGTTGTCTGTACGTACACCTTTTGCCTGCGTCGTTGCCGAAATCAATACGCCTCTTGAAACCACCCCCTTTAAAGTGAATCGCAGCCCTTACATGAATTGGTTGGTGCGGCTAGAGCCTACTGAGGCCGCAGACGTGCGCGGTGTCTTGCTCAGTGGGACTGCGGTTGCCGTGCGTGCGCATGAGTTGATGGATGTACACGGCATGACTACCCTTGACGCGTTCAAGCGTCCGCTGGGGGGTTCATGAGTTGGCGTGATCAGTCGCTATGTGCGCGATCTGTGATTTTATGAAAACCTCGTTAGTGCTGCAGTTGTGGCAAAGCAGTACGGCCGCGCCTCAACTGGCTGCGACGCCTTTTATGCTCGCTGCCTCGGCCGCGGCCATGGAGTGGCCCGTTGAGATCCATGCCTTAGGCGCCAGTGTCGAATTATTTGTTCGAGAAAACGTTGCCAGGCATCATACGGTTGCGCCCTTAAATCGTCCGCTCTCAGCCTACATCGAAGACGCCATCCGCTCGGGGGCCAAGGTGCATCTGTGCAGCACCGCGCTGCGTGATCGGGGCTTAGCGCCTGAGGACATGCTCGATGGCTGCCAAAGCGTGATCGGTATGGTGACGATGCTAGAACGTTTGGCGCAGGCCGACACAACGGTACTGACGTATTAAGGGGTATTTTTAGCAATAACCCAAAACGCCGGCAAAAAAGCTTCAGCAACCAGCAAAGGCTGACCCGCACGCGTAAACACTGAGCGACGAGCCAGTACAGACAGGCCTGCTGCTGAACTGGCCTGACTCAGCCGATATAACGGCATCCCAAGCCGTAAGGCCGTGAACGCGAACTCAGAGCGCACGATTGCGCGGTCGTGATACAAAATATCGGCTAGCGGGCGGTTGCGAAGGCGTTTGAGCGCTTGCCAATGACCTTGCGTTGCAGCCAATGGGGCGATGCTGCGGGCAACCACACAATCGATTCCTAAGATTGACATGCAAACTTCACGCTGCCACAGCGCCTGACCCAAACTTAGCCCGAGTTTGACCGCCTCATCGTAGCTTGCGCGACAAACCTTTTCAGAAAGCACGCGCAAACTCAACACACCAAGTTGTCGTAAGCCATGCGTTAACGCACCCTGGCGGGTCAACCATTGGCGTTGAAGGCGCGTCGCACTCGGGGCAGGGCTCGCAATCCAGTCGGTGGGTCTGCTATTTCTCTGCATAGCTGTATTATCGCAAGTTATGGAAAAAGTACGTATTTCAAAACTCATGGCCGAACGCGGCTTGTGCTCGCGTCGCGAGGCGGATAGCTACATTGAACGCGGCTGGGTCAAAGTCGATGGCATTGTCGCGACGTTGGGCGAACGTGCCTTGCCGACCCAAAACATCACGCTTGAGCGCTCAGCCGCAGTTCAGCAAAGTTCGCGTGTCACGATCTTGATCCATAAACCGATGGGCTACGTGTCGGGGCAGGCTGAAGACGGGTATACGCCCGCTGTGGCCTTGATTGGTCCGCAGAGCCGGGCGATGTCTGACCGCAGCCCCCAGCGCTTTGAGCGCTCGCAACTGCGTGGTTTGGCTGTTGCGGGGCGGTTAGACATTGACTCAACCGGCTTGCTGGTCATGACCCAAGACGGGCGTGTGGCCCGGCAGTTAATCGGCGATGATACCGAGGTCGACAAAGAGTACTTGGTGCGTGTGCAAGGTCGCTTGGCGCCTGGCAAGCTCGAGTTGCTCAACGAAGGTCTTTCGCTTGACGGTAAAAAGCTTAAGCGGGCGCAAGTGCGTTGGCAAAATGATGACCAACTTCAATTCATTTTGAACGAAGGTAAAAAGCGTCAAATTAGACGTATGTGCGAAATGGTCGGCTTAAAGGTATTGGGGCTTAAACGGGTGCGCATCGGACAAGTACGCTTAGGTGATTTACCCGTCGGACAATGGCGCTATTTGCGCGCGGACGAGCAGTTTTAGTGCTCAAGAAAATCTAATTTATAGCCAGCGCGGGCGTCTTGCCCAAGCACTTTGACCAGCCAAGGTAAGCTTTCTTTGAGCGCTGCATTGAGCGTCCAAGGCGGATTAATGACAAACATACCACTGCCGTGCAACCCTAAGCCATCCTCTGAGGGTTTGTGCACGGTGAGGCTGGCGTACACCCAGTTTTTTGCGCCTGCGCGCTCTAACTGACGGGGTAGTTCTTGCGCTTCGCGCCGCTGTACCTGGGGGCACCAAATTGCATAGCACCCAGTCGGAAACCGAACCATAGCGTCTTTAACCGTATCCATCACGTGGCGATAGTCTTTTTTATCTTCATACGACGGATCAATCAAGACGATTGCGCGACGGCTAGGTGGCGGGATATGGCCTTTTAAGCCGGTAAAACCATCGCTTTCATAAAGCGTGGTTTGCTTGAGGGTTTGCGAGCCACGTTGCTCTAGATTCATGGTCAGGATGTCGGCTTCGCTTGGATGCATTTCAAACAAGCGTAGTTTGTCCTGACTGCGGCAGGCTTCGAGTGCGATCCATGGCGAACCTGGGTAGATGCGTAGATCGCCATCCGGATTCAAACTGCGGATGACCTCTAGGTAGGCTTCGACCATTGGTGGGCAGTTTTTTTTGGTTTCCCAGAGCTTGCCAATGCCAGAGGCAAATTCACCATTTTTTTGCGCCCAGTCACCCTGTAAGTCGTACAACCCCGCGCCTGCATGTAAATCAATAAACCAATACGGAACTTCTTTTTGATTGAAATACTGGAGGATGTGCACGAGCACCAGGTGTTTCAGCAAATCCGCATGATTGCCAGCATGAAAGCCGTGGCGATAACTAAACAAATCGTTCTCCGTGGTTGGGCAAGATGCCCTGTATTGACTCTGGATGGATCAAGCCGGCGGTCAAAAGCCCGTTGCCTAGTTTGGAGGAATTAAGTCAAGGGCATCCGTAATGACTGAATCAACCCCCCACTGTAAAAGCTCAGCGGCGCGCACGGGGTCGTTTACTGTCCACGCCGCTATGCGAAAACCGGCAGCGTGTATTTCGTTTAGTAACGGTTTGGTTAGCGAAAGGTGATGCAGATGAATCGACAGGCAATCAAGCCGCGTGAGGGTTTCGAGCCAGTTTGGACCCAAATCTTTGGTAATCCAGCCACGCGGCAGGTCGGGCGCTGCCTGTTGCGCCGCTTCAAGGGCTTCGATTGAAAAGGATGACAGAAGTGGTGCAATGTTGGCGGCCTTCCAGTCACGCAAGACTTGCCTTGCGATCGCAGTTCCGGTGGCAACCTCGAGCCCTGGGGTGGGCTTGATCTCGACATTACAGGTGATATCGTTGGCCAGGGTGTACCGGGCGATCGCTTCAAGGGTCGGAATGGGCTCGCCCTGAAAGCTTGGATCAAACCAGAGGCCGGCATCAAGCTTTGAAAGCGCGGCGTACGAGTGGCTGGCCGCGTTTCCGTGGCCATTCGTGGTGCGTTCAAGACCCGCGTCGTGCAGCAAGATCGCAATCTGATCTTGACTGAGTTTGGCATCAAACTCGACCATTTTGTAGCCAAAACTAGCGCCTACACGCATCGCCGCCAGAGTGTTTTCTGGGGCAAGAGTGCCTGCTCCGCGGTGGGCAACTAAGGGCGGGTAGGGCCAGGATGGCAAAGTTTGCATAAATAAAATCCAACGGCTAAGTGGGCCAAGGTGCAAGCATAACGCACCGAGTGGTAAACTTTGCCCGCTTTGACTCTAGGCGTGCGACCCCTCATGTTTGATTTTATTCGTAATCACCAGCGCTGGATGCAGTTAATTCTGCTTCTTTTGATTTTGCCCTCGTTCGTCTTTTTTGGCGTACAAGGCTATACAAGCTTTATGTCCAGCGAACCTGAACTGGCTACGGTTGACGGTAAGGGCATCACACTAGGCGAGTTTAATAACGCGCGTCGTGCGCAACTTGAGCAATATCGCACCATGTTGGGCGCACAATTCGACGCCGGCGCCTTTGATACACCTCTGTTTCGTGAGCAACTGCTTAATACGCTGATTGATCAGCGGGCGATTGCGATCGCTGCTACAAAAGGTGCGTACTCAGTTTCTGATGAAACCTTAAGACGTAGCATTGCCGCGATTCCGGCGGTGCAACAAGATGGGCAATTTTCACCCGAGCGCTATAAACAGGCCCTTGCGGCCCAAGGGCTCACCACCGCCGCGTTTGAGCAGGGTTTGCGCCGCGATTTAACGCTGGCGCAGGTGCTTCAACCGATTGGCTTAACGGCGCGTGTTCCAACGGATATCGGTCAAAAGATTTTTGCCTTGATCACCGAACAACGTAGCGTCGCCCGCAAGGTCTTTTCAGCCGAAAGTTATGCCAAAAATATTACGGTATCGGCAGAGGATATCAAGTCTTGGTATGACGCCAATCAAGCCAAGCTCATGATTCCTGAAAATCTCGATCTTGATTATCTCGTGCTAAACGAAGCGGCGGCCTCAAAAGATATAAAGATTTCAGAGGCTGACATCGAAAGCTTTTATAAACAAAATGAAGCGCGTTATGGTCAACCTGAGCGTCGGCGTGTCAGCCATATTTTGCTCGAGATTCCATCCGGTGCCGATGCGGCTGCAAAAGCTGCCGTTCAAGCGAAGGCCGCTGATTTAGCCAAACGCGCCACCGCGAATCCCAAAGAGTTTTCAGCGCTTGCCAAAGAGTTTTCTCAAGACACGGGCTCGGCCAATCAAGGCGGGGATTTGGGCTGGATTAGCAAAAATATGCTCGTACCTCAAGTTGAAGACGCCTTGTTCAAGTTGAAGAAGGATGAGATCTCAGGCGTTGTTGAGAGCCCCTTCGGTGTGCACGTTTTGTACGTCACAGATATCCAGGCGCCTAGCATTAAGCCTTTGGCCGACGTCAAAGAGGACATCACAGCCGAGATTCGCAAGCAGTTAGCGGCAGAGCGTTTTGCCGCCATGGCTGGCAAGCTGACCAATTTGATTTATGACCAGCGCGACAGCCTGAAGCCGATCGCCGATGCACTTGGAATTGAGATTAGAAAAGCCACCGGTTTGACCCGCGAAGGTTTGTTAAACGCCTCGCAGCGTGGCGGTGCTGCCATGCCTTCAGACGCCGAACAGACATGGCTCGGTAACCCCAAGGTTCGGCAAACTGCCTTTTCAACCGAGGTCCTGAAAGACAAAATGAACTCGGGCGCCATCGAGTTGGCGTCGGATACGATTTTAGCCTTGCGGGTCACTGCGGTGCACGCACCTAAAGTCCCTGTGCTTGAGCAAGTAACTGAGCAGATTCGCACGACACTGACAAACGAGCGTGCGTTAATTGCTGCGCAAGAGGCTGGTGTGAAGCAGCTAGACTCGCTCAAAGGGTCAGTTGCCTCTGAGCCGAAAGACTTTGATGCGGTTCAGGTCGTGACGCGTCAAGCTGCGCAATCTTTGTCGCGCGAGCAGCTAGAAGTTGTTATGTCTGCGAGCCCAACGCCTTTACCGCGGTTTTTAGGTTCGTCCGGCCCTGAGGGTTATACCGTGTTGTGGCTTTCAAAAATTGAACCGGGCCCAACGCCTGACCCAGCTCAGGTTACACAACTGCAAGCCCAGTTGTCACAGGCCTGGGGCGCAGCTGAAGAGCAGGCAGCACTGAAGTTGCTGCGTGAAAGCTACAAAGTAAAAATGCTGCCTGACGCTAAAAAACTGATTTCAGGCGAGCTCGACGGCGCCAAGCTGTAAACCGCTACAGGTTGCGCACCGCAGGTTGCGTGCTCGCGAGTCGGGCGTCTGCGGATCAAGAGCGGCGTCTGATTGTTGTTACCTTAACAGCGGATCTAGCGCCTGCCTGATCGTTGTAAGCATTAAGGGCTGAGCAGATTCATTTGGGTGGATTCCATCGGTCTGAAAATATTGCCGTTGGTCGGCAAAACCTTCAAACAAAAACGGAACTAACGCGGCCCCAGTCTGGGCCGCTGCCGTGCTAAAGAGATTTTTAAAACCTTGTGCGTATTCGCGTCCGTAGTTGGGAGGGATTTGCATGCCGACCAATACGACCTTAGCACCTGCTGTTTGGCTGCGCAGAATCATCTCTGTGATGTTTTTTTGAGTCAGAGTGAGGGGGAGCCCCCTCAGGGCGTCGTTCGCGCCTAGCTCTAAGATCACAATCGTTGGCTGGTGGCTAATAAGTGCTGCATCGATGCGCGTTAAGCCTCCACTCGTTGTGTCGCCGCTGATGCTGGCATTGATCACGGTTACCGGAGTCGGCAACTTAGTTAGGGTTGCATTCAACAGTTCAACCCAGCCAGAATGACGTCTTAGACCATATTCGGCTGATAGACTGTCTCCAATGACTAAAATACGCGGTGCGGATACGACGGGTTGCGAGTAGGCGGGCTCTTGAAGCACAGCACTGCAGGCGCCCGCGATCAGAATGCTAAACAAACAACGACGGTAGTGAGAAAAGGGTTTCATGTTGCCAACAGTAGGAAGCGCGATAGAGGTCATAGGCCTACGCAAAAGAGTCCCTGACGCCTTGGGTGAGTTAACTATTTTAGACAATATCAACTTTACGGTTGCCCAAGGTGAATCTATTGCGATTACAGGGGCTTCAGGCTCGGGTAAGTCGACGTTGCTTGGTTTGCTTGCCGGGCTGGACACCCCAACGCAAGGGCAAGTCAAGCTGCTTGGGCAGTCGTTGTTTGATCTCGATGAAGATGGTCGCGCCGCCTTACGCGCTAAAAGTCTAGGGTTTGTCTTTCAATCGTTTCAGTTACTACCTAATTTGACTGCACTTGAAAACGTCATGCTCCCCCTCGAGTTAGCAGGCCGCCCGGCGCAGGCACTCGCGATTCAGATGCTCGAACAAGTGGGTTTGGATCAGCGTTTGCATCACTACCCATCAACCTTATCTGGCGGTGAACAACAGCGTGTGTCCCTGGCGCGTGCCTTTGTTCAACGGCCGGCTTTACTGTTTGCCGATGAACCCACCGGAAGCCTGGACCATGCAACGGGCGCGCGCATCATCGAAATGTTGTTCTCGCTCTATGCCTCGCTGGGCACCACGCTGGTGTTGGTGACGCATGACCCCCAGCTCGCAGCGCGTTGCGACCGCCAGTTGGTGTTGCAAGGTGGCCAACTGGTTTAAGTGCCATGCGTTTAAGTGTCCTGCGTTTAAGTGCCCTTAGTTGGTTGCTGACCGGCTGCGCTGCCATTCGATCAGGCTATTGACCACACCGCTGCCGCAAATGATCGCAATGCCGAGCCAGGTGGTTGCATCCGGAAAGTGCGACCAGATTAGCCAACCCATGGTGGCTGCAACGGTCATTTGCAAATAGATAAAAGGTGCAAGCATAGAGGCCGGAGCGAAACGGTAGGCTTGAATTTGTAATAAATGCCCCACGCCACCCGTCAGACCCGTTGAGAGCATCACGACCCAAACCCAAGGCTCCATACTCGTGAGCAAGGGCATGGCGCTATTCAAGGTAAAGGGCAGGGTGCAGGCCAGTGCCAAGGTGCCCAGGCCAGCGCTCCAGACCATCGTTGTAAACGGATTGTCTTGCGCCACTAAACGCGTCGTGAGGTGCTGTGTCGCAAACAAGCAGGCGGTCATTAAACCTGCAACGACCCCGGCAAGGGGCAGCCCAGCTGAGGGCCTGATGACTAACAGGACGCCGATGAAGCCAACCCCCGCCGCGACCCAACGGGTTTTACGGATAGGCTCTTTCAGAACCCAAGGGGCGACCGACAGCATAATCAGCGGCGATATAAAAATAATAGCGGTCGCTTCAGCCTGTGGCAAAAAGCGAAGAGAGGTAAAAAATGTGAGCGTCGCACCCAACATTGCGATGGCGCGGACGCACTGCAAGCGAGGGGTTTTACTTTTAAAGACGCTGAGCCCTTGGGTGGGCAACACAATGGCCAGTACGAGTAACAGATGAACCAGATAGCGAAACCAGACCATAATAAGCAACGGCACCCCAGTGCCCATCACCCACTTACCGCTTGCATCAAGCGTGGTCAAGCACAGCAGAGAGAGTAGCAATAACGCAATACCGATCAAGGGGCGCTGAGAGAGGTGCTGGGTGGGGCGCTGGGTAGGTAACGGCATTGCGGCAGAGACGGGGCGCGGCATGGAGATGATCCGGAAAAGCAAAGCAGTGACAAACTCAAGAATGTACTGCGACAGGTATCTTGAGTAAAAACGGTTGAGTCTGGCGCCGGCATTGGTAGAATGCGTTATGCAAACGACAAAGTACGTAACTGAGAGTATAGGGCACGGCCTGGTGGGGGCTTTTGCAGCCCAAGGCGCTCTAGCCTCAATCGCCTCAATGGCCTTATTCGCTTCAAGAGCGTTATTAGCCATGATAGCCTCAGGACGCAAGCCGGTTGGTGTTCGACAATTACGCCGATTTTCGCAGGCAATTGCGATGTCGATTATTGGTTGCGCGACGGTTTCTAGCACGTTGGCCCAAGAGCTACCCGTCACACAGCTTAAAGTGTTGGGCGGTCTGAGTACTCGCTCAACCTATAAACAGGTTGAGCAACCTTTTTGGCTTAAGACAATCCCCGAGCACTCTGCCGGGCAGATTACGGCCGAGATTAAAGGGTTTGATGAAATGGGTCTCAAGGGCTCAGAGCTTCTCAAACTGATGAAGCAAGGGGTGGTTGAGTTTGGCGTGATCCCGCTGATTTATCCGGCCGCTGATACGGCGGTCTATGAAGCGGTTGATCTCGCAGGCTTGGCACCCGATGCCAAGACAGCGCGACAAATTTCTACAAGTTTTACGCCCATCTTAGATAAGCACTTATCTGGCACCTATCAAAGCAAGCTGTTAGGTATATCACCTTATGCGCCGCAAGTATTATTTTGCAACATGCCGCTGCGAGGCTTGCAAGATTTAAAAGGCAAGACGATTCGCGTGATCACGCGTTCGCAGGGAGAATTGATCGAGGCGTTGGGCGCAAAAAGCGTCAGCCTGCCAATTGCCGAGGTGCTGACTGCTTTTCAAAAGAAAACGATTTCTTGCGCAGTGGCAGGCAGTATGGCGGGCTATACGGCAAAGTGGTACACCGCAGCGACGCACTTGTACGCACTTCCTTTGGGCTGGAATCAAGAGATTCATGCCGTCAATCAAAAGGTTTGGGAGCAACTTAATGCTGATGTTCGCGCTCTGTTAGAAATCAATCTGGCAAAGCTAACGGAGCGCTTATGGTTGTTTGCAGAGTCTGAAAACCAAAAAGGTTACGACTGCAATACCGGTGCCAAAAGTTGCCCGATGGCACCTAAGGGCAAAATGACTCTGATCAAGCCAACTCAGGCAGACCTGGCGACGATTAAGCGGCTGGCATCCCAACAGATTGTCAGCAAATGGGCAGCGCGTTGTTCGGGTTCATGTGTCAGCGAGTTTAATCAGACGATTGGCAAGTCACTGAAGATCACCGCTAAAAAAAGCTAGCGTTTTTTTGCCATGACCTTCGTTGAGTGACCGTTACGTGGCAACTCTTGTATGGCGTCACCTGTTGCGTGCTACTGGTTTCTTGCTTATTGTTTGGTGTCGATTGAATAGCGTTTCATATTTAGCGCCTCAAGCTCTTCACCCCGAGTTCAGCGCTCAAGGTCACTTGATTGCAGATCCCACAAAAGTTTAAAGGCGTGGTGACGCGCAGACGGTAAGGTCAGCTTGCTTGCTAACCAAGTGCCGGCTGACTCAGCGTTTGAAAGGCTGGTGGCCTCTATCACGATAAACGGCTCGAGCTTGCGTGTTGTTACGTCTTCAGAGGGGAGCGGTGTCGAAAGTGTTGGGTCTGGGCATAACGCACGCAAGCTTAGTGCGCCTTCTAGCGATGTCGTGAGCGTTGATGCGAGCTCGAGTGCAGCTTGCGCCTGTTCGAGTGATTCGAGACACACCAAGGCCACCGCTGCGCCAGTGCCCACGCCTGCTAGTGGCGTCACCGCGTTGACTCGACGGCTGGTGTCGCGCATGCGTGTAAAGTTGCGTTCAGACCACTGTGTCTGTTTGGTGAAGGCTTGGCGATAGGGTTCGCTCGTAAATACCTTGAGGGTATCTGTTTGGTACAAGGCCAAGTAGGGGCGTTCACACGTGTCAGAGTGATAGCGGCGCGACCAACGAAACCCTTTAATCGCCGCACGCTCTTGCATATGTTCTTTGTCGTACCAAAGATTGAAGTCTTGCTCATAGGCGGGGTCGACGGATGTCCAGATTAACAGTTCACCGACGGCGTCGGAATGTTGTTGTAAAGTCTTAGCGCGAGTCATGGGTGTGGCTTCATGAAAAAATCTCAGTGTAAGGAGTTGTCGCGAGGCGGCTACTAACTACTATTACGTGTCATTTCAGTACAGTCAAGCAGACACTAACCCTTAGCGCGTACAATTTTTTGTACTTGGCTGACGTGCCGGATTGACCTAAACACTTGCGCCAAATGCTTTCGGCTATCAACCTGCACGGTCAGGTTTAGCATGACCGTATCGATCGCATCTTCATGCATCGTGGCATTAATGATGTTTGAATCGGCTTGCGCAACCTCTGCGGCGATTCGACTGAGGATACCGCGCTCATTTTTTGCCATGATTTCGATGCGCGCTGAAAAATGCTTGGCAGTTTCTTGATCCCACACCACATCGACCCAACGTTCAGGCTCTTTCATGCGCGCGCGGATGGCGACGGGGCATTCAGCGGTATGCACCACTAAGCCATGACCGATGCGCACGCCAGCCACGATCACGTCACCTGGTAAGGGGCCGCAGCACGGTGCAAGCTGCACAGCTTGCCCTTCGTGGCCACGAATCTGAATCGGGATCGTGCGCGCTGCCGTCATCTCTTCGTCGGCTGCGGCGGTCGTGGCAATCAGCGGATGATCAGGGGCAAAGCGCCGCGCGACAACAGCGGCAAGGCGTTTACCTAAGCCAATGTCAGCCAAAATTTCGGCGCGTGATTTGGCGCCACTGCTGCGCGCGAGTTTTTCCCAGATGGGATCCTCAGGCGATGGCATTGTGAGGTTCAGCTCTTTGAGCGCTTGACTCAGTTGGCGTTCGCCAAAGGTGGCCGACTCGTCGTACTCGCTGGTGCGCAAGAAGTGCCTGATCTCTGAACGGGCCCGCCCCGTGCGGGCGTAATTCAACCATTGTGCACTGGGACGCGCCGCGGGCGACGTGGTAATCGACACCGTGTCGCCGCTTGACAGTTCGGTGCGCAGTGCAACGTTTTCGCCGTTGACCTTACAGGCGACGGCGTGATTTCCCACGTCGGTGTGAATCATGTAGGCAAAGTCGACTGGGGTAGCGCCGCGCGGTAGCGAAACGATCTTACCCTTGGGGGTAAAAACGTAAACCGCATCCGGAAATAAATCGACCTTCACGTGCTCAAGAAACTCGCTTGAGTCACCATTCTGACTTTGAATATCGAGTAGCGATTGCAACGACTGGCTGGTGCGACTTTGAATCTCTTGTAACGAGGCGCTGTCAGCCTTGTAGAGCCAGTGCGCCGCGACACCTTCTTCAGCCACCTGATGCATGTCATGGGTGCGAAACTGAAACTCGATCGGTGTGCCAAACGGGCCGACGAGTGTGGTGTGCAACGACTGATAGCCGTTGACTTTTGGAATGGCGATGTAGTCTTTAAATTTGCCGGGGACTGGGCGGTACAGTTGATGCACAATACCCATGGCCATGTAACACTCGGGCAGGGTCCTGACAATGACGCGAAAGCCATAGATATCCAGCACGTTGGTGAAGCTTTTCTTTTGCTGAACCATCTTGTGATAGATGCCGTACAAGGTTTTTTCACGGCTCAAGACTTCGCTTTCAATACCGGCGGCGGGCATGGCCGCACGCACTTGCTCATCGATTTTGCTTAAGACTTCGCGACGATTACCGCGAGCGGCCAAGACCGCTTTTTCGAGCACATGATAGCGGTTAGGGTAGATCGCCTCAAAGCATAAATCTTGCAACTCACGATACAACGCGTTCAGGCCCAAGCGATAGGCAATCGGCGCGTAGATATCCAACGTTTCTTTTGCGACGCGTCGGCGTTTTTCAGGGGCGACGGCGTCAAGCGTCCGCATATTGTGTAAGCGGTCAGCGAGCTTGACCAAGATCACACGAATATCGCGGGCCATCGCCAGCAACATTTTTCTGAAACTTTCGGCTTGTTGCTGGGCTTTCGTCGCAAACTCAAGTCGATCAAGTTTTGACAACCCGTCAACGAGTTCTGCGACCTCATCGCCAAACTTTTCTAAAAGGTCTTGCTTTGCAATCCCTTGATCTTCCATCACGTCATGTAAGAGCGCCGCTTGAATGGCCTGCGCGTCAAGCTTCCAGCCGGCACAGATCTCGGCGACTGAAATAGGATGTGTGATGTAGGGCGAACCGCTCGAGCGTAATTGCCCCAGATGCGCCTGATCTGAAAAGCGATAAGCGTCGCGAATCGTCGCGATATCTTTGGGCTCGAGGTAGGTAGAAAGAATTTGTTGCAGTTGCGCCATCGAGGCGACTGGGGGCTCGATCTCAGTTTCAACCGGTGTGGCCACTCCCGAGACGACCCCCAAACTCAGCTCTTTTGAAGCGCCCGAAGATTTCAGCTTGGCGCCGACCTTTAGGGCAGCCAGTATCCCGGTAGAGGCGTAACGGAGTCCGGGAAAGGCCATTTTTCAGCGTCTTAGGTGGGTACCTTGCGCAGCATTTCGACGCCCACCAAGCCGTTGGCAATCTCGCGTAAAGCTGTCACGCAAGGCTTGTCTTTGGTTTCGAGCCGAGGTGCATGGCCCTGGGCGAGTTCGCGCGCACGATAGGTAGCGGCAAGCGTTAGCTTGAAGCGATTTGGAATGCGGTCAAGACAATCGTCAACAGTAATGCGAGCCATGGTGATCCTGAGATGTAAAGGTTTAAATACGTACAAACAGCGCGTCAAATGACCGTGTTGCGCCCTAACTGGCGAGCCCAAGTGAGGCAAACAACGCTTTGTTTCGGGCTGACTGGCTGCCGTAGCGCAAACGCGCCACCGCAATGACTTCGGTCAGTTCAGCCAGTGCAATCCTAAAGTCTTGATTAATAATAACATATTCACACTCTGGCGCACGTAAAATCTCGTCGCTTGCCGCTCGAATGCGACGCGCAATCACCTCTTGAGAGTCTTGCCCCCGAAGCTGCAGGCGTTGTTCTAGCGCTTGAATCGATGGAGGCAGAATGAAGATGCCAATGGTTTGAGTAAACAAGCGTTTGACCTGACGCGCACCTTGCCAGTCGATTTCTAGCAAAACGTCGCGGCCTTGTTCGATGGCATGGTCAATTTGGTCGCGGGGCGTGCCGTAGAAATTGCCGTGAACCTCTGCCCATTCAAGGAGTTGGTCGGCTTGCTGCATCGCAACAAAGTCGGCTTTGCTCACAAAGCGGTAATCTTTACCGTCAGTTTCGCCGCTGCGGGGTGCGCGCGTTGTGGCAGACACCGATAGGCAAAGCGAGGGATCCTGAGCGAGCAAAGCGTTGACTAAGCTAGACTTACCGGCCCCACTTGGTGCGACCACAACAAAAACGTTTCCGGCTGCGTGAGACATGAGTGACAATAGAGTGTTGACGCAAAGTAAAAGCATAGCAGAGTGCCTCTGCACAGACGCAAGTTTTTGACAGAATTTGATTAAAGGATCCCCGCAATGTCTTCGTCTTTTTTGATTACTGCCCAAGCTCTACAGGCGCGTTTAGCGCAAAACCCCGAAAGCGTGCTGCTCTGTGATTGCCGCTTTGATTTGGTGGATCCCGATCTGGGCAAGCGCGCATACGATGCGTCGCACTTACCTGGCGCTGTGTATGTCGATCTTGGACGCTCGCTCAGTAGCGAGAAAAACGGCTTGAACGGTCGCCATCCCTTGCCTGACGCAGCGGTGTTTGCGCAGTACTTGGCTAATTTAGGCGTCAACCAAGATACCTTGATTGTGGGCATTGATGCGCATGGCGGGTTGTACGGCTCGCGCCTTTGGTGGCTAGCGCGGTGGGTTGGGCACGCAAACGTGGTTGTCTTGGATGGTGGTATGCCTGCCTGGGAAAAAGCAGGTTACGCGCTCACGGCAGCGCAACCCGCGGCGAGGCCTGCGGGTAACTTTAAGCGCGGTGCGTCTTTAGTGTCTTCTGTCGATTTGGCGAACATGCAGGCAGGCCTTGGCCGTGCGGATCGCCTGATTGTGGATGCACGCCCGGGTGATCGTTTTCAAGGACAAAACGAAACCCTTGATGCAATGGCGGGGCACATCCCAGGTGCGGCGAGTCGCCCAGTCAAAGAAAATTTGAATGATGACGGTACCTTTAAAGCGCCTGAGGTCTTGCGTGCTGAGTTCACCAAGTTGCTCGGCTCGCATCCAGCGAAAGATCTTGTTGCAAGTTGTGGCTCAGGTGTTTCGGCCTGCCATTTATTACTGGCACTTGAGTTGGCCGGGATGTCGGGCGGCGCGCTGTATGGTGGCTCGTGGAGCGAATGGAGTTCGCAGCCCAATGCCCCGACAGAAACCGGGCCTTCGCGGGTCACTGGTTAATATCCAGTTTGAGACCTTGTTCAGGCTCGACGGGCTCAATGATTGAGCGTTTGTGCGTTGAATGAGTTGTGACAAGGTTGAAATAGGGTTAATGTTTTTTTATGCGGATCAGCCGCAGGCGAAACGCAGTGGCACAATAGCCATGAGTTTTTAAAGTCCCAAGCGGACATCAACAATTAGGATGAGAAATGTCTGAGTTAAAAGTCGCAGTGGTTACCGGAGCTGGGTCTGGAATTGGTCGTGCAGTGTCGTTGCACCTGGCGCGTGCTGGTTATCAGGTTGCGATGGCCGGACGCCGTGCCGATGCGCTCGAAGAAACCCGCACAGAGGGCGGAGCCGCCTTGGCATCGCAACTGCACCCCATCGTGACTGACGTGAGTGACGAGGCTTCGGTCAAGAACCTGTTTGCTGAAGTGACACGCCGCTGGGGACGCTTGGATGTGTTGTTCAACAACGCCGGCCGCGGCGGCCCACCGGTGCCAATCGAAGATTTGCCACTTGAAATCTGGAAAGACATTGTCAACATCAACCTGACAGGGATGTTCATGTGTGCCCAAGCCGCGATCCGGATCATGAAGGATCAAAGTCCACAAGGTGGTCGGATCATTAACAATGGCTCGATCTCGGCGCATGCGCCGCGTCCGTTCTCGATCGGTTACACCGCGACCAAGCACGCTGTCACGGGTTTAACCAAGTCGATTTCACTTGATACGCGCGGCTATCGTATCGCTTGCAGTCAAATCGATATCGGTAACGCTGCAACGCCGATGACCGAGCGCATGACAAAAGGCGTGCCACAACCCGATGGCACAACACGTGTCGAGCCACGCATGGACGTTAATCACGTGGCACAGACGATCACGCAAATTGTCGGATTTCCGCTTGAAACCAACGTTCAGTTTGTGACCATCATGGCCACGACCATGCCGTTTGTGGGTCGCGGCTAAGTTTCTAAAGTCTTTGCCAACGCAGTGGCCAGCCGAATCAAGGCGAGGTCGCTGCCCGCAGGGCCTATTAATGACACACCAACGGGCACGCCTGCTGCGTTTTTGAAGGGAATGCTGACCTGACATACGCCGCTAATTCCTGCGATGCAGGTGATGTGCATGGTGCGCATACGCAACTGATCGACGGCCTCTCCGGTTTCGTTTTGCAACGGTGCCAAGCCGGCAGCTGAAGGTACGATCGCGATGGCGTCATCAGCGAGTATGCCCCTGACATGCGCTCGGATATCTGCAACTTTTTGCTGAGCCAACTGAGCTTGTTCTGGCGTGACAGCTTTTGCTTGCGACCATCGCCCAGCGATCGGCGCAGAGAACGTCGGGCTGTGCGCAAGTATCCAGTCACCGTGCAATGCCCACGCTTCAGCGGCGCCCATGGTGACATAAGCCTGACGCCATTGCTCAAGCGTCTCGGTGTCGCGCGTAAACGACATGGTCTCTGCCTGAACGTTGAGTAAGGTCTGGGCCGCATCTAAGACCTGTTGCAGCGGTGCTGAAAAATCGTCACTCGCTAAGCTCCACACTGTCTGTGGTTTAAGAAGTCGTTTGGGTGTGAAGGAGGTAGCCGGCAGGAGTACTTCACCGACGCGCGTAAAGGTGTTTGGATTGTGCGCAAACCAAGTCAGGGTGTCGAACGACGTATGGAGTGGCACGACATGCTCGCGTGATAGCAGATCGTGTGTTGTGCGCAGCCCCCAAACGCCACAGTAACTCGCTGGTACTCTTGTCGAGCCACCCGTATCGCTGCCTAGCGCAAAGTCGCACAACTTGGCGGCGACAGCGGCCACCGAGCCGCTTGAAGAGCCACCAGGTACGCGTCCGGGCGCGTTCACATTTACTGGAGTGCCATAGTGCATGTTATCGCCATTCAGGCTGTACGCCAGTTCGTCGGTAATGACTTTTCCAGTCATGGTTGCACCGGCGGCGAGCAGCTGTTCGACCAACGGGCTGGTGTGCGTTGCAACGGGATGTGTCGCTAACCACGTGGGGTTACCTGCACCCGTTGGGTGGCCTGCAACATCAAAAATATCCTTGACGGCGAAGGTTAGGCCATCCAAGGGTCCAGAGCCGGTAGCCGGCAGACAAAATTTTCCGTGTGGCACGCAGGCGCCGACAGGGTCATTCAAGGGGAAGTCTTTCGGAGGTGATTTAACGTTTGTCATTGAGCGGCAGTGAGTGAAAGTTGCAAAATAATAGGGCTCTTGCAGTCATAGGGGTGGCTTGTGGATCATTGGTTTGACGAGTCAGAGGCGTTATAAGCCTTGGTTGTGAATACTGTATCAAAATGTAACGACGATATTGGCGTCCTTGACCATTTTTCCAATTTGTTGAATCTCTGATTCAATGTAGCGTTCGAAGTCTTCTGGTGTGAGTGGCGAGGGTTCAAACGACAATTCTTTAAACCGAGGCTTGAGTTCATCAGAAGTGAGTGCTGTTGTAATTTCGCGCGACAGGCGCTCAACGATTACGCGCGGCAGCCCCGCTGGGCCCCAGATGCCGTACCACGACAAAAGCTCGAACCCTGGTATGCCACTTTCTGCCACGGTTGGGACATTTGGCAACTGCGACAAACGTGTTTGATTGGTGGTGGCGATTGCTTTCAATTTACCGTGTTGCACATGTGAGAACACGCCCGGCATGGGCGAGATCCCTGCGGCAATATGCCCACCCATCACGTCGGTGAGTTGAGGCGTGGCACCTTTGTAGCCAATGATTTGCATGTCGAGTTTCAAGGCATGGACGATCGCAGCCTCAGCCAAGTGACTTGTCGTGCCAAAGCCCGAGGTACCCCAGTTGTATTGTCCAGGCTTGGCGCGCACCAGCTCAATAAACTCTTTTAAGTTGTTAGCGGGTATTTGGGGGTTGATCACAACCAGCAACGGCACATGACCAACGCGCGTGATATGCGTAAAGTCTTTGAGGGTGTCGTAAGGTGGTTTGGCAACTACCAAGGGCATAAAGACTTGGCTCGAGGCGTTGAACAGCAGCGTATAGCCATCTGCCGGTGCTTTTGCCACGATTTCAGAGCCGATCGTACCTGAAGCCCCCGCGCGATTTTCGATCACAATGCTTTGACCAAGCTGGTTGTGTAACTGGGTGGCCAACAGGCGGGCGATATTGTCATTTGAGCCGCCAGGCGGGTAGGGGATCACTAATCGTATCGAACGCTCTGGGTAATTTGCGTGTTCCGTTTGCGCTGAGAGGGGTAGGCTCTGCACGAGCAAACTTATCAGGCTGAACGTGATGAGTAAAAGCTTAATCATGAGCAAGCGTGCCTTGACCGAGTGGTGTGTAACAACGAGTTAGGTAATGAGGGTATAAAAGTACAAAATACGAACGCTAAGCGAAGAGATACAATTAAATGACGTCCACCTACAAACTGTTTACGTAAACTGCCTAGCCATGACAAACTCAACAAAATTGCAGTCTAGCTTTCCGTGTACGTTGTTCGTCATGAACGATATCGACTCAATCGTTGAATCAGAGTTTAACGAATGGTATCAAACCGAACATGTGCGTCAGCGCATGCAGATCCCCGGCTTTTTATCGGCCCGCCGATATCGCGCACTTGGTGAGTCGCAGGCCTATATGGCGATTTATTCATGCACTGAGGTTGGCGTACTTGATCAGCCTCAATACAAAGAAATTCTGGTCGAACCCACGCCTTTAACAAAAAAAATGATGCCTCATTTTCGTAATATGGTGCGCTCTGCCTGTGACGAAACGTGGTCAGCGGGTACAGGCCTAGGTGGTGAGGCGGTTGTGCTGCGCTGCGCACCTCAGCCAGGGCAAGAGCAATTGGCCCGTGATTTTATTTCTCAGACGCTCTATCCTCAGTTTGCCCGTGCTAACTGCCTAGTGCGTTTAGCACTGTGGGAGGCCTCGGGCAGTGTAGGTGCCGCACCGAGCCCCGAAGAAGCGCGACGCGGTAAGCCTGACGAACGCGTGAACTGGGTGATATTTTTTGAAGCGTATGATTTAAAAGCTTGCGAAACTCTGCTGCAGCAGCCAGCCATGCAGCAGGCGCTTTCGCAGCACGGTCTTGTGGTGCAAGCGCAAGCGAGTTACCGCTTAATCAGTACCTTTGAAGCGGAAGTTCAGTAGGCCTTGACGTAGGCCCGTAGGTAGTTGTTTGCACTACTCCAAATTCATCGCCTGCTCGCGCATCTGCTCAATGAGCAATTTAAGATCCATGGCAGCGCGTGTCATTTCAAGACTGCCAGCTTTTGAACCTAAGGTGTTGGCCTCGCGGTTCATTTCCTGAAACAAAAAATCAAGTCGCTTGCCGACGCTAGCGACTTGAGTTGGGCTGGATTTTTGTTTGGCCTTAGGGTCTGACTGACCAGACAATAAGTATTCAAGCTCAGTCAGATGCGATTTTAATCGTGCAAGTTCTTCAGCAACGTCAATCCGTAACGCAAACAAACTCGACTCACTGGCGATACGTTCAGAGAGCTCAGCGCCACTGATGTGGGTGAAGCCGTTGGGAAAAGCATTGTGAAGCGTGTCTTTGAGTTTTTGTGCCAACTTGTCGCGCTGAGTTGCGAGCAATACTGGCATGAGCGTCTCAACCTCGCTGACGATCGCTGAGACTTGTTTAGACGTCTCGAGCATCGCTAAGGCCAATCGAGAACCTTCGCGTTGACGTCCTTCAAGTAGTTGCGCCAAGGCCGGCTCGAGCGCAGTCATGCAGGCTTGAGCCCACTCTTCGGGCTCGGTTTGAGTTTGCTGACCGCCTGCGAAATTGACAATTTCGTTAAAGCGCGGGCTCTCGGTGTCGGGTAGGACTGTACGAATTTGGGCTAACTGCGCTGCGATACGTTGCATGGCCGCTTCGCTGAGTTGTTGTTCGGTGTCAACAGCTGGGCGGGCGAAGCTGACACGTACTTCAATTTTGCCGCGTGTTAAGCCTTTGGCTAAGCGTTCTCTAATTGGTTGTTCAGCCAGACGCATTTCGTCAGGCATGCGAAAAAGCACATCTAGATAACGACTATTTACTGTTTTGATTTCAACTGAAACGATGCCGCAGGGGGCTGCGAACTTACCTTGCCCGAAGGCGGTCATGCTGGCGATCATGGTTTATCTCTTCAAAGCGACATATTAAAAAATGTTGACTGCTGTGCAATTACGGGCTTGATCCAAGGCCAAGCGCTGCACCGTCGGGGTTCCGCGGATCCGAAGCGCCGACAAAAAGATTTCCACGACGTTGTACCGTTTGCACACGTCCCATGGCTGGCATGATACGAACCTCGTGACCCATGTTTTTTAACAGCGCGATCGTGTCTGGACTAAAACCTTGTTCGAGCCGTAAAAAATCGGGCACCCATTGGTGATGCATACGGGGCGCTGCGATGGCTTCAGCAATGTTCATCTTAAAGTCAATCACGTTGATTAAGTTCTGCAAGACCGTGGTGATGATGCGAGCACCGCCGGGCGAGCCCGTGGCCAGCATCGGCCCTTGTTGCGTCGACACAATCACAGGCGTCATTGAACTTAACGGACGTTTGCCCGGTGCGATTGCGTTGGCATCCCCACCGATCAGTCCAAAGGCGTTAGGAACGCCGGGCTTGACTGAAAAGTCGTCCATTTCGTTATTCAGCAAAACCCCTGTGCCGCGCGCGACAATACCCGAGCCGAAATTTAAATTCAGTGTGTAGGTACAGCTCACGACATTACCTGAAGCGTCCATCACCGAGAAGTGCGTGGTTTGATCACTTTCATACGCCTGTGGTTGACCTGCTCTGACGCTTGCACTTGGCGTGACTCGATCAGGTTTGATCTTATTTGCGAGTTCGTCGGCATACTTTTTGGAAGCTAGCCCTTTTTGAGGGACTTTTACAAAATCTGGGTCACCTAGATGTTCAGCGCGATCGGCGTAGGCTAGGCGAGCACTCTCAGCAATGAGGTGAATCACTTGAGCGCTGCCTGGGCCGTATTGTGCAAGCGGATAGCGCTCAAGCAAGTTGAGCATCTGAATTAAATGGACGCCACCCGAGCTTGGTGCGGGCATCGAGTAGATATCTAGGCCTCGGTAGGTGCCATGTACAGGTTGTCGTTGCACGACACGGTAGTCTTGCAGGTCTTTCAGGCTCATGGCCTGACCGTCAATATTGAGTTCATCGACGATTTTTTGCGCGACTGGCCCGCTATAAAAGCCTGCCGCGCCATGCTGCGCAATCAGACGCAGCGTTGCCGCGAGATCTTTTTGTAAGAGTCGTTCACCTGCGCCAAAGGTGGTTAAAGACTCAAGCGGGCACTGCGCTAGAGCACAGCTATTATTTGTTGGATCTTTCAGTTTAAAAAATACTTCACGCGTGCCGGGCCAACGACCAAGGTGCGTGCGCTGCAAGGCGAACTGCTCGGCCAGTACCGCACTCACGACAAAGCCGTTTTCAGCGAGACCGATGGCGGGTGCGATGACCTGCTCAAGCGAAAGCGTACCGTGGTCTTGCAATGCGCGTACCAAGCCTGCAACCGATCCAGGCACACCGACGGCGTAGGGGCTTTGGGTAGATTTGCCGGCAATGACGCGATCTTTCTGGTCAAGATACATATCACGAGATGCTGAGGCAGGTGCGACTTCACGAAAATCAAGTGCAACGGGCGCCGTGCTTTTGGCAGTTTGAATCAGCATGAAGCCACCGCCGCCTAAATTGCCCGCGTTGGGTAAGACCACCGCTAAGGCAAAGCCGACCCCAACGGCAGCGTCGATGGCGTTACCGCCCTGCGCCAAAATATCGACGCCCACTTGCGTGGCGAGCCGTTGCTCACTGGCCACCATTCCGCGATGGCTTTGCTCGGGATGAAAAATAGAAAAAGAATTATCGTATTGCGTGACGGCGGTGTTTTGAGCAACAGCCAACAGCGGCGCTGTGCCTATAATCAGCCCGATCGTGAGCGCGCGACACACGGCGACACGACCGCTGCGTATACTGTCAGACCAGTGCCTCTGTTGCCTTTGATCTTCAAGCATGCGTCCCCCTTTTTTAGTCACTGCGAGAATTTAACGTGTCAAATACTAGCATTAGCCAGCCACGCCCCTCAGGTCGCGTTTATGACGCGATGCGCCAAGTCAGTATTCAGCGCCAATTTACGCGTTACGCCGAGGGGTCTGTGTTGATTTCGATGGGCGAGACGCAAGTGTTGTGTACGGCTAGCGTGCTTGAAAAAGTGCCTCCATTTTTGAAAGGCAAGGGGCAGGGGTGGGTCACCGCCGAGTATGGCATGTTGCCGCGCTCGACCCATACCCGCTCTGATCGCGAAGCGGCCAAGGGTAAGCAATCAGGGCGTACGCAAGAGATTCAGCGACTGATTGGCCGCAGCCTGCGTGCGGTCATGGATATGTCTCTGCTGGGTGAACGTACCATTCAGATCGATTGCGATGTGCTTCAGGCCGATGGCGGCACGCGCTGCGCGAGTATCACCGGGGCTTGGATCGCGGTGGCCGATGCGGTTGATGGTCTGCTTGCTCAAGGCCTGCTGACACAAAATCCACTTAAAGATTCAGTGGCTGCGATCTCGGTGGGGATGGTCGATGGACGAGCGGTACTGGATTTGGATTATCCAGAAGATTCAGGTTGCGACGCCGATATGAATGTCGTGATGACGGGTGCGGGACGCTACGTTGAAGTGCAGGGCACAGCTGAAGGTCACACCTTCGACCGCACCGAGCTCAATACCTTGCTGCAACTCGCTGAAAAAGGCATTAGCGAGCTCGCCCAACTGCAGGCGAGTTCACGCGCGTAATACTTTAAATACTTCGCTGGGTACGGCGCTTGCGTCGTGCCTGTTTTCGAGCGTGTCAGTTTGGGAGTGGCCGTTGCAGCGCTCGAACCCAGGCCTTAAATCGTGCGACCGCCGTCAACGGGTAATTCAACCCCAGTTAAAAACGACGCTTCATCAGAGGCTAAAAATACTGCAGCGTTGGCGATGTCGCGTGGTTGACTCATGCGACCCATTGGAATGGTGGCAATAAAACGTGCGCGGTTTTCAGGGGTATCGGGTACGCCCATAAAATCGCCGAGCATGGCTGTGTCACCAATCACTGGGCAGATCACATTGACACGGATGTTGTCAGGCGCAAGTTCAACAGCCAACGATTTGGTCAGCAAATTTGCCGCACCCTTAGAGGCGTTGTACCAGGTCAAACCTGGCCTGGGTCGAATACCGGCTGTTGAACCCGTATTGATGATGCAGCCTGATTTCTTTTCGCGCATCAGCGGCACGACGGCGTTGATCATGTGATAAATGGCTTTGACGTTCACGTCAAAACAACGATCAAACGAGGCCTCGTCAACGTTCAGAAAAGGCTGATTCTTGTGGGTATAGCCTGCATTGTTGACGACGATATCAACGCTGCCAAACGTGCTCATCGCTAATGCAACAGCACGATCTACATCGGCGCGCTTGCTAACGTCGCATTTCACGGCTACCGCTGCAGCGCCAAGCTCGGCAGCAACTTTTTGCGCGCCGGCTTCGTTGAGATCAGCGATGACAACCTTTGCACCTTCGCGCACATAGCAGCGCGCGATTTCAGCGCCAAAGCCGCTTGCTGCGCCCGTGACGATTGCTACCTTATTGTTTAAACGCATGGCGTTGTCCTCCTCTTGTTGTCGTGTGAACTACTGCTTGCAACCCTCATCCTAGGGGCTGTCCGATCAGGCCTTAGTCAAAATATCGCCAAGTACGTTTTGCCCACGAATACCCCAAACCGTTTGAATCATTGCTTTGACTTGAGCCTCGGTGGCAGCACCTTCATAGGTCCCTAAACGCATCGCTTTGAATTCGATCTCGTCGCGCGATAAGGTGTTACCTGGATCGCCTTTAGGCTCGTCGACACGGCCAGTCACTGAACGGCCGTCTGTCGTCTTAACGGTGACCTTGCCAATCCAACGTTGTGGGTAGGCGGTATCGACTTCTTCATCGAGCTCCATGGTGACGCGATCGCGAAAGTTCGCCACCGTGGCGTCTTTCAAGGCACCGTCAAACCCTGCCAAATCGGCCGAGTTGCGCAGAGCGATCAGCGCCAAGACTGTCCCCATCGAAAATTTTGACTGATGCACGGTTTGTGGATCTGTGACGGGGCCCAACACGTCAATGGCACCTTGATGGACATGTGTGACTACCGAGGCGACGTCGGAGGCTTTTAGATTGTGCTGCTTCATGGCCTGCTGTAAAGCGTCGGCCGCGGGGTGAGTGTGACGGCATGAGGCGTGAAACTTAAATGAAGTTTCTGGCAACGCCCAACGTGTGCCGAGACGATCAACGAGTTTGGCTGGATCAGCGTCGGTTGACATGCCAGCAGCCATACCCTGCGCACCTTCAAGAATACGGCGCGCACCGGTAAACCCATCTAGGGCCAAATACGCAGAGGCCAAGCCGTTTGCGGCGGCGTGTGCGGTGTGTAGTTGTTTTGAGTCGGCAGCGTCGCGCAAGAACTCCCAGAGCCCAGACGCCTGCGTGCCGGCTGAACCGATGGCGTGAAGCATTTGCTCAGGGTTAAGCTTGAGCAAACGACCAACCGTGACGGCTGCAGCCACGGTGCCTGCGGTACCTGTTGTATGAAAAATCTTGTAGTGTGAACGGCCTAAAAACTCACCAACACGGATGCCCACCTCGTAGCCAACAACCGAGGCTGTGATGAAGTCTTTGCCCGAGGCGCCAATGGCTTGAGCTACCGCCAACGCAGGTGGAAAAATCACTGCCGCAGGGTGAAACACCGAACCGTTGTGAACGTCGTCTTGTTCCACTACGTGGGCCGCCGCCGCATTCACCATTGCCGCAAACATCGGTGAAGTCTTACGACGGTTGACGAAATCTTCTGATTGACCGTCAGCAGGGCCCATCAGTTGGGCGTATTTAGCCATTGACTTGACTGCGCGCGCACTTGAGCCGGCCAAAATCGAGGCCATTGTGTCTAGAAATAAATCTTCACAGCGCAAACTGACAGCTTCAGGGATGTCGCTGTATTGAAGTTGCGAGGCAAAGGTTGCGAGCTCGGCACTTGGATGCAGCACGAGCGGTGAGGCGGAAGAGCGAACGGCAGTCATGTCTATCACCTATTAAAACGAACGAGGAAGGCCGAGCACGTGTTCGGCGACATACGACAAAATCAAATTGGTTGAAATCGGAGCAACTTGGTACAGACGCGTTTCACGGAATTTGCGCTCAACGTCGTATTCACACGCAAAACCATAGCCACCATGAAATTGCAGACAAGCGTTAGCGGCTTCCCAGGAGGCATCAGCGGCCAACAACTTGGCCATGTTGGCTTGGGTGCCGCAAGGTTGTTTGTTATCAAACAAACGGCACGCCTCATAACGCATCAGGCTGGCAGCTTCAACGTTGATAAACGAACGCGCAATCGGAAATTGTACGCCTTGGTTTTGTCCGATCGGACGACCAAACACGATGCGATCCTTCACGTATTTAGAGATGCGATCCACAAACCAATAGCCATCGCCAATACACTCGGCGGCGATCAGCGCGCGCTCGGCATTCAGGCCATCCAGAATGTATTTGAAACCTTTGCCTTCTTCACCGATTAAGTTCTCGGCGGGGATTTCGAGGTTGTCGAAAAACAATTCATTGGTTTCATGATTGACCATGTTCAGGATGGGCCGAACGGTTAAGCCGTGGCCAATCGCGTCGTGCAGGTTGACGATAAAAATCGACATGCCTTCAGATTTTTTAGTGACTTGGTCAAGCGGCGTTGTGCGAGCCAATAGGATCATGAGGTCTGAATGTTGAATGCGCGAAATCCAGACTTTTTGACCGTTAATCACATAACGATCGCCTTTTTTGACAGCGGTCGTTTTGATCTTTGTGGTGTCGGTGCCCGTGGTGGGCTCGGTGACGCCCATCGATTGCAAGCGCAACTCGCCCGCAGCAATTTTTGGTAAATACTGGTTTTTTTGCTCAGTTGAGCCATGGCGCAACAGCGTGCCCATGTTGTAGAGCTGACCATGGCAGGCGCCAGAATTGCCGCCGCAACGGTTGATTTCTTCCATGATGATTGACGCTTCGGTCAAGCCTAAGCCTGAGCCGCCATATTCTTGCGGAATCAGCGCCGCCATCCAGCCAGCTTGAGTCAAGGCATTGACAAACTCTTCTGGGTAGCCGCGTACCTCGTCGACCTTGCGAAAGTATTCATCCGGAAACTGCTTGCAGAGGTCACGAATGGCGTCGCGTATGTCTTGGTACTGATGATCGTGGGTATTCATGGTTTTGCGTATGGCTTTATGATTAGGGGCTGAGATTCAGCCGATAATGTGCCCTGTGGCGAGGTTTTTGACCATTGGTGTTTCGTTAACCTCGGCTTTTTGAATGATTAAGGTACTAAAAAACACGATGGCCAACCATTTTGATCTGACCGACTTGCAACTGATGGTCAATATTGGCGACGCCAGCAGTTTGACCCGCGGGGCCGAAAAATCTCATCTTTCACTTCCCGCAGCCAGCAATCGGGTCAAAAACCTTGAAGATCATTTCGGCACTCGCTTGTTTCACCGAAACAGCCAGGGGGTGACGCTGACCCCCTCTGGCGAGGCATTTTTGCGTCACGCGCGTTTAGTGTTGCGGCAAATCGATCATCTGCGTGGCGATATCCACGAGTATTCACGAGGGATTAAGGGGCAGATACGGGTGCTGGCCAATACCACCGCCATGACCGAATTCATGCCGGCGGTCTTGAGCCGCTATTTGTCCTCCCACCCAGATGTCACGGTCGAGCTGCGCGAGCGTTTGAGCTACTTGGTGGTCAAAGCGGTCACCGAGGGTTCGGCCGATATCGGCATCGTCGCAGGTCAACCCGCAGCCTCCGCGCTTGAGTTTTTGCCTTATCGGGCCGATCGCCTCGTGCTGGTCACATCAGCCGAGCACCCCTTAGGAGCCATGGCTGAAGTCGCCTTTGCCGACACCCTTGATTTTGAATACGTTGGGTTGTCTGAATGGAGTGCGATCCACGCCTTCTTAATTCAGGCCGCCGATAATCTCGGGCATTCGTTTCGCTTTCGGGTTGAGGTGAGTAATTTTGAATCTGTCTGCCGCATGATTGAGGCGGGTGTCGGAATTGGCGTGGTGCCCGAGCAGGCTGCACGGCGCTACGCGCAGCGCCTGAATATCAACATTGTCAGGCTGTCAGACGAGTGGTCTGAGCGCAAACTACACATCTGCGTGCGCGAGCTACAACGCCTGCCGAGTTTTGCACGCGATTTGGTGACGATGTTGCTTGAAGACGCATCCTCTGCCGAAACTCACAAACTGCGATGAATAAGCTGACTTCGATCGTACTCGCCTCTGGCAATGCCGGAAAACTTCGCGAGTTTGACGCGCTGTTTGTGCCGCTTGGCGTCAAGTTGATCCCGCAAGGCACGCTTGATATCCCTGATGCACCCGAGCCCCATCACACTTTTCTTGAAAATGCTCTTGCGAAGGCGCGTCATGCCAGTCTACTGTCTGGTCTGCCGGCCTTGGCCGATGACTCGGGTCTGTGTGTCGCGGCACTCAACGCAGCCCCTGGTATCCATTCTGCTCGGTACGCCGAAGCTGAACACGGCTCGCGTAGCGATGCCGCAAACAATCAAAAGTTGGTGCGAGCCTTACAAGGGCAGAGCAACCGCCGCGCTTGGTACGTTGCCGTCTTGGTGCTGGTGACGCGCCACGACGATCCACAACCGATTGTTGCCGAGGCAAACTGGTTTGGCGAGATTGTCGATCAGCCTCGTGGTGCGCATGGGTTTGGGTACGACCCGTATTTCTTTTTACCCGAGCAGGGCTGTACGGCTGCTGAGCTTGACCCAGTGCTTAAAAATACACTCAGCCACCGCGGGCAGGCCCTGCGGCAATTACTCAAGCAGCTTGCCGCGCGTCAGCTTGTGACCGCGTCATTACCATGAGCTGCGCAAGCCTGAGCGCAGTGCAAGTGACGTGCGTATGAATCGAGCGAAACAAAGCCTGCCTAGGGGTCAACAGCAATGAGTCGCGTGATTCCGATTTCGAGCGTGCAAGGGCCGAAGGCGGGCGCAGTTGCTGATATCGCAGATCGTCCACGCTTAAGCGCGTTACCGCCTTTGTCGGTGTATGTGCATGTGCCGTGGTGTGTGCGCAAGTGCCCGTACTGTGACTTCAATTCGCATGAGCAGCCTGCAGTCTTGCCTGAAGCGCGTTATCTCGATGCCTTACAGGCTGATCTTGAACAAGCCTTACCCGATATTTGGGGTCGGCAGGTGCACACTGTCTTTATCGGTGGTGGTACCCCCAGTTTGCTTAGCGCACAGGGTATTGAGCGCTTATTGGCGATGTTGCGCTCGCATTTAAATCTGTGGCCTGATGCTGAAATTACACTCGAGGCCAACCCAGGGACTGCTGAAGCCGAGCGATTTATGGCCTATGCAGCGAGCGGAGTCAACCGGATTTCGCTCGGGATTCAGTCGTTTGACGATGCCAAATTACTGGCCCTGGGCAGGGTGCACGATGCCAGGCAAGCGCGCGCAGCCATTGAGATGGCGCAGCGAGCAGTGGGGCGCGTCAATTTAGATCTGATGTTCGCATTGCCGCAACAAACGCTTGCACAGTGTGAGCAAGACGCCCGAGAGGCACTGAGCTTTGGCACCGAGCATCTGTCGATGTATCACTTGACCTTCGAGCCCAATACTGTTTTTGCTAAGTATCCACCAGCGGTACCTGACGACGAGCTTGCCTTCGATATGCAAGAGGCCATTGTGTCGTTGGCTAAGGGGGCTGGTTTTGAACGTTATGAAGTGTCTGCATTTGCCAAGCCAGGTGCGCGTGCGCGTCATAACGTCAATTACTGGGAGTTTGGTGATTATTTGGGGCTTGGCCCCGGCGCGCACGGTAAGCTGTCTTTTCACGATCGGGTTGAACGACAGGCGCGGCAGCGTAATCCCGAAAACTGGATGCGTTCGGCCCTGGCAGGCGACGCCACCCATATCGCTGAAAAGCGGCAGCTCAAAACAGCCGAATTACCCTTTGAGTTCATGCTGAATGCGTTGCGGCTTGAAAAGGGGGTTGCCGCTACGCTGTACACTGAGCGCTGTGGGTTACCGCTCGCGTCAATGAACAAGGCATTGCTGTTAGCCACGCAAAAAGGTTTATTGGTCGATGATCCATTACGTCTGCAGGCAACCGAGCTGGGTTGGCGGTTTCTGAATGAATTACAGGCATTGTTCTTGTAAAATCACCGATGTAGTGCAGTAGTTTTACAAAATGCACTGTCATGGTGCATTAACCCGCACTTTTTTGGGCGTTTCAGTTCAAAAATGTCTGGCACGAATGTTGCTTGATATCAACCAAGAGAATCTCGCAGCAATTTTTAATAGTCATAATTTTCACCTTTCCGGAGTCAGTATGAGCACCTCTCAAGATGTTCTGAAGAAGATTGCCGAAGACGAAGTCAAGTTTGTCGACTTTCGTTTTACGGACACCATGGGCAAAGAGCAACACGTTTCGGTTCCCGTTAGCCAAATGGGCCCTGAGAAGTTTACCGATGGCCACGCGTTTGACGGCTCGTCAATCGCTGGCTGGAAAGGCATCGAAGCCTCGGACATGCTGCTGATTCCCGATCCAAATACAGCTCACATGGACCCGTTCCGCGAAGAATCAACCATGATTCTGACCTGCGATGTGGTCGAACCCTCAGACATGAAAGGCTATGACCGTGATCCACGTTCATTGGCCAAGCGCGCCGAGGCCTATTTGAAGGCCAGTGGCTTGGGCGACACAGCCTTCTTTGGCCCAGAGCCAGAGTTCTTTGTTTTCGACGGTGTGACTTGGGGCGACGACATGTCAGGCTGCCACGTCAAGATCAAGTCAGACGAAGCACACTGGTCGAGCAGCATCGACTCAGAGGGCGGCAACATGGCTCACCGTCCACGCGTGAAGGGCGGTTACTTCCCAGTTCCTCCTGTCGATTCGATGCAAGACATGCGTTCAGAGATGTGCTTGTTGCTTGAAGAAGCCGGCATCCCTGTCGAAGTGCATCACCACGAAGTAGCCGGCGCTGGCCAGATGGAAATCGGCACCAAGTTCAGCACTTTGGTCACACGCGCTGACTGGAACCAAATCCTCAAGTACACCGTGCACAACGTTGCCCATGCATACGGCAAAACAGCAACATTCTTGCCAAAGCCTGTTGTCGGTGACAACGGTTCAGGCATGCACGTTCACCAGTCAATCTGGAAAGACGGTCAGAACCTGTTTGCAGGTAACGGCTATGCAGGTTTGTCTGAATTTGCGCTGTATTACATCGGTGGTGTCATCAAGCACGCTCGCGCGCTCAATGCAATCACCAACCCTGGCACAAATTCATACAAGCGTTTGGTCCCACATTACGAAGCACCTGTGAAGCTGGCTTACTCAGCACGTAACCGTTCTGCTTCGATTCGTATTCCTTACGTTGCCAATCCAAAAGGCCGTCGTATCGAAACACGTTTCCCAGATCCACTTGCTAACCCATACTTGGCATTCTCGGCCTTGATGATGGCAGGTCTTGACGGCGTGCAAAATAAGATTCACCCAGGCGATCCAGCAGACAAAAATCTGTACGATTTGCCGCCCGAAGAAGACGCGAAGATCCCAACCGTTTGCAGTTCGCTCGAGCAAGCGCTCGAAGAACTCAACAAAGATCGCGAATTCTTGACCCGCGGTGGTGTGTTTAGTAATGCAATGCTTGATGCCTACGTGGATCTGAAAATGCAAGAAGTGAATCGCTTGCGTATGACGACCCATCCCGTCGAATTCGACATGTATTACAGCCTGTAATTTGCTGTTTAACCCTGGAGTCGGGCCTGTTGTGGCCCGAATACCATGTACTCCGTTGAAGCCTTCGATCTGCTCTCCACCACGGTTCTTTTACTGAACTCGGCTGGAGAAGTCGTAGAGGCGAATGCGGCAGCAGAATTGATGTTTGGGCGGTCTCGGCGCAACGTATTGGGGCAGCCGGCCGCCTTTTTGTTTGATCGCGACGATGCGCTTGAGCATTCGATTCAACAAGCTTGCTGTGGCGAGGTGGCAGATTGCCGTCAATTTGCACGTTTGCGTCGCGGTGCAGAGACCGTTGAAGTTGCGGTCACTTCAGTTGCGTTATCGCAACCTCAGTGGTCTGCCTTAATCGAAATCAAAGATGTAGAACAACGTGTGTTGGTCGACCGGAGCATTCGGTTGGTCGACGAGATTGATACCCAACACGAGCTCTTGCGCAACTTGGCGCACGAGGTCAAGAATCCGCTGGGTGGTTTACGTGGCGCGGCTCAATTGCTCGAGTCTGAGCTCCCCGATCCGGCGCTACGTGAATACACCAGCGTGATTATTTCTGAGGCGGATCGTCTCCAGGCTTTAGTCGATCGCCTGGCAGCACCCCAGCGCATGCCTGTCCAATGGCAAGCGGTCAATATTCACGAGGTTTGCGAAAGGGTGTGCGCTTTAGTGCGTGCCGAGTTTCGCGACGTTGCGTTGCTACGAGATTACGATGCCTCAATGCCAGAGTTTCGCGCTGATCCAGCGCGCGTCATGCAGGCGCTTCTGAACATTGTTCGTAATGCCGCTCAGATTATGACGGGCTTCAAGCCCACGCAGTCACCTCATATCACAATTAAAACGCGGATTGCACGTCAAGTGCTTTTGCGCCATAAACAACATCGCATGGCCGTCGTTGTCACGGTGACAGACAACGGACCAGGCGTTCCAGAGACACTGAAAGAGCGTATTTTTCATCCACTTGTGACAGGTCGAGATGGCGGCACTGGGCTTGGTTTAAGCCTTGCTCAAGACTTTATCCAGCAGCACGGTGGTGTTATTGAATGTGATTCGCAACCCGGGCATACCGAGTTTCGTTTGCAATTACCTATGGAGCCTCTTTGATGAAACCTGTCTGGATCGTAGACGATGATCAAGCCATTCGCTGGGTGCTTGAAAAGGCGCTTAGCCGTTCCAATATACCCACACGCAGTTTTGTAAATGCCTCTGAGGTTTCAGCGGCTTTAAAGCTCGAGTCTCCCTCGGCGCTGGTGTCTGACATCAGAATGCCAGGCATCGATGGTTTGACCTTGCTTAAAGAAGTTAAAGAAAAGTATCCAACGCTGCCAGTGATCATTATGACGGCGTATAGCGATCTTGACAGCACAGTCTCTGCGTTTCAAGGTGGGGCGTTTGATTACCTTGCCAAGCCGTTTGATATCAACGAAGCGGTGGCGTTGATCTCGCGTGCAATGCAAGAGCCCTCGGCCGAAGAAGTCTCTGCACAGGCCGCGCTTCCAACTGCGCTTGCGACGGATAAGGGGATGTTGACCCAGTCGGCGTCGGTGGCCATGCAAGAAGTGTTTCGTGCAATCGGTCGCTTGGCACAATCCAATGTCACCGTTCTGATCACTGGCGAATCGGGCACTGGTAAAGAATTGGTGGCGCGTGCGTTACATAGCCATGGCGCACGTTCAAAGGGGCCTTTTGTTGCCTTAAATACAGCGGCGATTCCACGCGATTTGCTTGAGGCCGAGTTATTTGGCCACGAGCGTGGAGCCTTTACGGGTGCAAACGCTTTGCGCCGAGGCCGTTTCGAAGAGGCGGGGGGGGGCACCTTATTTTTAGATGAAATTGGCGACATGCCTTTCGAGTTACAAACGCGACTGTTGCGCGTGCTATCCGAAGGAACCTTCTATCGCGTCGGTGGATCGCAACCTGTGCGCGTCGACGTACGGATTGTGGCTGCAACGCACCAACCCCTTGAAGAGCGCGTTCAAGAAGGCAAGTTTCGCGAAGATTTGTTTCATCGGTTGAATGTCATTCGTTTAAGGTTGCCAGCCCTTCGAGAACGGCGTGAAGATGTCGCCGATCTGGCCAAACACTTTTTGGCGGTGTCTGCCAGATCAGTTGGGGTCCCGGTGAAACGCTTGTCAGACGCTGCTGTGCAGGCATTGTCGCAGTTTGACTATCCCGGCAATGTGCGACAGCTCGAAAATTTTTGCCATTGGTTAACCGTGATGGCTCCTGGGCAAACAGTCGAGATGGGGGACCTGCCGCCAGAGATTCGCGCTACCAAGGCGGGCGTGTCGTCAGCCGGTTCTGACCAGCCCTCTGGGTCTGGCCAAACCTGGCAACAACTGCTTGCGCTAGATGCGAACGTGCGGTTGTCACGTTCAGAACCTGAGGTCTGGACAGCGTTGACTCGCCAGTTTGAACGGGCCTTATTGCAGTCTTCGCTTGAGGTTTGCCGCGGTCGTAGAGTCGAAGCGGCGGCGCGTTTAGGGATGGGGCGCAACACCATTACACGAAAATTGCGTGAGTTGGGAATGGATCCGGTTGGCGCAGACACTGATGCCTGACGTGCAGGGCGTTACAATCCTTTTTGTTCACTGAAGGATAGCTCTCATGTCAAAGTCAATCATCCATACTCCCGCCGCGCCTGCTGCCGTGGGCCCCTACTCGCAAGCAGTTGTTGCTCCTGCTGGTCGCACCGTGTATTTGTCGGGCCAAATTGGCCTGGTTCCCGCAACGGGCAACATGGTCTCAGAAGACTTTGAAGCGCAGGTTCGCCAGTCTTTTTCCAATATGCAAGCCGTGATTGAAGCCGCTGGCGGACGTCTGGAAAGCATTGTCAAGCTCACCTTGTTTTTGACCGACTTAGGCAAATTTACGATCGCCAATGGGATCATGGCTGAGTTACTACCCGAGCCTTTTCCGGCGCGCTCAACCGTAGGCGTCGCGAGTTTGCCTAAAGGCGCTCAGTTTGAAATCGAAGCGATTATTGTTATCTAAGCCCTAGGCAAAGCGATTTTGCCGTGGGTTCCGCTCAGCACACCCCCGCCAAGCATCCTGCTCGCCCAAAGAACACCGCAACAACCAAGCAAAAGCTTGAGCGGTTGGGTTTGGTGAGCGCGCATGATTTAATTTTGCACTTGCCAATTCGCTACGAAGATGAAACCGAGATTATGCCGATCTCTAGTTTGCGTCCGGGGCGAGCGGCGCAGATCGAAGGCGTTGTCATTCGATCTGATGCCAGTTACCAACCGCGACGGCAGTTGACAGCAGTTTTGCAAGACGAGACTGGCGAGATTGGGCTTCGCTGGCTGACGTTTTATCCGAATCAACAGCAACAAATGCAGGTGGGGCGTCGTTGGCGAGTCAGAGGTGAGGTGCGTGGTGGTTTGCATGGGTATGAAATTATTCACCCTAAGGTAACGGTTGCAGACTCGCCGTTGCCGGCCGCCTTGACCCCGGTATACCCAACCACAGACGGCTTATCGCAACCGAGTTTGCGCAAGGCTATCGGGCTGGCACTCGATCAAGTCGAACTGACCGATACGCTCGATCCCACGTTCATTGAACGCTTAGGGCTGCAGAGCTTTGGTGAGGCGATTCGTACGCTTCATGCGCCGACGCCTGATATGGACGCGCACGCTTTAATAGAGCATACGCATCCTTCATGGTTGCGGATAAAGTTCGATGAGTTACTGGCGCAGCAGTTGTCATTAGCGGCAGCACGCGACGCAAGGCGTAGCTTGCGCTCAAAGGTTTTACCAGCCAATTCAACGTCGGATAGTCTTTGTGCGCGCTTACTTAAATCCTTACCTTTTAGCCTGACGCCCGCTCAACAACGCGTGAGCGCTGAGATCAGTGCTGACCTACAGCGCGAGTTTCCAATGTATCGTTTGCTTCAAGGCGATGTGGGCAGTGGCAAGACGGTCGTGGCGGCGCTTGCAGCGCTACAGGCGATCGATGCCGGTGCGCAAGTGGCCTTGATGGCACCTACTGAAATTTTGGCTGAACAGCATTTTCAAAAAATAAAAGTCTGGTTCGAGCCTCTTGGGATTGAGGTGACCTGGTTGACGGGCAGTATCACACCTAAAGCGCGCAGACTCGCAAATGAGGCCATCTCAAGCGGGCGGGCACGCTTAGTAGTTGGTACGCAAGCGCTGATTCAAGATACCGTCGAGTTTTTTGATTTGGGTTTGGTCATCGTTGATGAGCAACATCGTTTTGGTGTGGCTCAGCGTCTGTCGTTATCTAAAAAAGGCGAAGAACCTGAAGCGACAACCACACGCACCGCGACCAGACTTGATAGCGAGTCTAAGGCAAAGTCCTTCACGAACCCTCAAGGGTCGGCTGGCGCACCGTCTGAAAATCGCGACTGGATTCCGCATCAACTGACCATGAGTGCGACGCCCATTCCGCGCACTCTTGCCATGACCTTTTACGCCGATCTTGAGGTGTCATCGATTGATACTTTGCCGCCCGGGCGCACGCCTGTCGTCACAAAATTAATATCTAATGTGCGCCGCGAAGAGGTGCTTGGTCATGTGGCGCAGGCGTGCGCGACCGGGCAGCAGGTCTACTGGGTCTGTCCGTTGGTGCAAGAAAGCGAAACTCTTGATTTGCAAACTGCAGTGGATACCCATCTTGCTTTAAGTCAGGCGCTGCCCGATTACACGGTCGGCTTGGTACATGGCCAACTGCCTTCTGCTGAAAAAGCGGCAGTGATGAAAGCGTTCCGTGAGGCTCAGATCAATGTGCTGGTGTCAACGACCGTGATTGAGGTTGGCGTCGATGTTCCTAATGCCTCGTTAATGATCATTGAGCACGCCGAACGGTTTGGGTTGGCGCAGTTGCATCAGTTACGCGGCCGGGTAGGGCGTGGCGTAGCCAAGTCGGTTTGTGTGTTGTTGTACCAAACGCCGCTTTCGATGCTGGCGCGTCAACGCTTGCGCGCGATGTACGAAACACAAGATGGTTTTGAAATCGCCCAACGTGACCTTGATTTGCGCGGCCCCGGTGAATTGTTAGGTTCGAGGCAATCTGGAGTCTCGTTACTACGCTTTGCAGACCTTGCTACAGACAGTGCATTAGTTGTGGCTGCACGCGAAACGGCCACAGAGTTAAGGGCAACGGCTCCGCATATTGTTGATCGCCATTTAGCCCGTTGGATGCGCGGTCGTGAAGATTTTTTACGTAGTTAGCGAATACATATGGTACGTCTCTCGAAAGTCACTTGCATGCAACGTCTTTGGCTGTACGCCCGCTTGGTACGCCTCGATAAGCCGATCGGGATTTTATTGTTACTGTGGCCAACCTTGTGGGGGCTCTTCGTGGCTGCGCAGGGCTGGCCTAGCTTCAAACATTTGGCGATTTTTGTTTTAGGTACTGTTTTCATGCGGTCAGCCGGGTGCGCGATGAATGATTATTTTGATCGTGACGTAGATCGCCACGTCAAGCGTACAGAGCAGCGTGTCTTGACTGCTGGGCTGATTCAGCCGAGCGAGGCCTTGTGGGTGGCTGCAGTTTTGGGGTTGATAAGTCTGGGGCTCGTTTGGACGCTAAATGGTTTGACGCTCCTGTTGGCCGTTGTTGCAGCGGTGTTAGCGGTCACATATCCGTTGTTCAAGCGATTTTTTGCGATTCCGCAGGCCTACCTAGGGGTTGCTTTTGGCTTCGGAATACCGATGGCCTTTGCGGCGACAATCGCGGCGGTCCCGCCGGTGGCCTGGTGCCTGCTGTTGGCAAACATTTTTTGGGCCATCGCCTATGACACCGAATACGCGATGGTCGATCGTGATGACGATATACGCCTGGGGTTAAAAACTTCGGCAATTACCTTTGGCAAGTACGATATATTGTGTGTGGCGCTTTGCTACTGCGCTACCTTGCTGTTGTTGGGGTGGGCAGGGTATTTGCTAGGGTTTGGCTGGCCGTACGCTCTTGGGCTGTTTGCAAGCGCTGGGCTCGCTGTGCTTCACCTTGTCTGGATCAGGCACCGGACACGCGAGGCGTGTTTTCGTGCATTTTTGCATAACACATGGATCGGCTTTGCAGTGTTTTGCGGTATCTTTGCCCAGACGATATTATTTTCTTGATATTTTAAAGACTACACATGAATCAAATTCCTTCAGTCGCTTTTGTTGGTGGCGGCAATATGGCAAATGCCCTGGTGTCGGGCTTGCTGAGTCAGGGCTGTCCAAGCACTCAATTGCATGTGCTAGAGGTTGCTGAGGCGTTGCGTGAGCAGTGGCGGGCGCGCGGTATTAGCGTGTCCAGTGCACCTGACGCAACCTTGTCTGAACAACAAGTTTGGATTTTCGCCGTCAAGCCACAACAAATGCGAGAAGTTGTGTTGCAGTGCAAGCCTTGGCTCAAACCCGATACCTTGATCATCAGTATCGCAGCGGGCATTGCCATTAAATCCCTGACAGATTGGCTTGGATCGCCCGAGCAACCCTTCGAGCGTGTGGTGCGCTGCATGCCTAACACGCCGGCACTCGTGCGTGCTGGAGTGACCGGCATGGCTGCCGCTGCAGGTTTACCCAAGGCTGAGCAGGACATCGCCACGCATTTGCTGAGTGCAGTTGGGCAAGTTGTGTGGGTGGATAATGATCGGGCGATTGACGCAGTGACTGCATTATCTGGTAGCGGTCCCGCCTACGTATTTTTATTTTTAGAATCCTTGATCGCGGGTGCACAAGCTCTGGGGCTGTCCGCAGTGCAGGCCCGCGCACTTGCGCTTGCGACGCTCGCGGGCTCAACGCAGTTGGCTGCCGAGTCGACAGAAACACCTGCGGTGTTGCGCGAGCGCGTGACCTCAAAGGGCGGAACCACAGCTGCAGCCCTTGAGGTATTTTCTAAGCAAGAGTTTTCAACAATCGTCGCGCAAGCGATGGCGGCGGCGAATGATCGCGCAGCTGAGTTATCAAATGAGTTTGGTCGCTAACCCGAGCATTCTGTCACTTTATTTTTATAAGAAAAGCGCATGAAAAAAATACTGATATCGGTCGTCGTGCTTGTTGGTTTGGTGGTCTTGGCTTGGCTTGGGGCAAGCGTCTATGTCGGTCGATCGGCCGCCGCAATTGTTGCGAGCCTCAGCGCAAAGGCTGGCCAAAACGCAGCGATTCGCCTCGCAGAGCTCGAGCATAAGCAGGGCTTGCTGTCTTCAGCAGGTAAATTTGAAATTCGCTTTAATGATGTTGCCATCGATCAAAAAAGTGGCAAACAATTGTTTGCGCTGCAGGTGAACTACAGTGTTGAGCACCTGTTGCTACCTTCGTCTTCGATGCGCTTTAAATGGGAAGTCAAACCAGTCGGACAAGCCGGAACAGAGTTCAACCGGCTTTTTGGCTCTGAGATCAAGCTGACAGGGCAAGGTCAGCTCGCATACGGCGGCAAAGCGTTCTCGAGCCTAAAATTACCAGAGCTTGCGATGAAACAAGGAAAAGATTTGTTTCACCTCTCGCCTTCAAGCGGCAACCTTGTTTGGGGTGATAAGACCGTCGCACTGCACTGGAAAACTGATCGCCTGAGCTCTCGTGGGGATGACCATGCTCTTGACGTACAGGGGCTGAGTTTTACGAGTGATATTCAGAATCGTGCCCGAGGCCTCGGAACGATGCAGTTTGCGATTGATAAATTCAGCACCAAAGAGGTGACGGCTGAGACGATTGCCATCAACGTGGTGACAGCCGAAAACAACGCTAAGTTCGAGCTTAGCGTGGTTCCAAAAATCGCGAGTATGTCTGTTGCCGGTCAAAAGCTGAACGACTTGGTGCTCGAGTTTGCGGTCAAAGGGCTCGATATTGCAAGTGTGGATACGCTTTCTGCGATCAGCACCGACTCAGGCGATTTTCGTGCGCTGACCGCAGATGAACAATCTCGCGCAAGCGCTGCATTGCAAAACTTAGTCGCCAAGGGCTTTTCAATGGGCTTGCCACAGATTTCTGCAAAGATGGGTACTGGCTCAGTCAAGGGCGATTTGTTGATCGAGGTGAGTAAGCCTGCTGGTAGCGCGTCCGATAAGTTTTCGTTTGCGCAGTCAGTTAAAGCGAGTGGCAAGCTTGAGGCTCAGGGGCGCATCATCGACAATACCCAAAAGCGCTTAGCGCTCATGCTCGGCTTAGCGACTGAAACGCGCGAAGGCTTGCGAGCAAACTTTCAATTTGCCAATGGCACACTCAGGGCAAACGGCAAATCTCACGACGTACGAGACAACCTTGCCTATTTTGATGAGCTGATCAATTCCAAACTGTATCCAAAGTAGCTTAGTTTAAAAGCCATCAGACCAGCCTTAAAAGTAGCAGGTAGCAGGCATGACAGATTTCAACGTTATCAATCCTAAAACTTAATCCTAAAACGATTAGGTTTTATCAAGGGGAGTAGGATGCGGGTTTTTTTTGCAGCACTTGGCACTGAGACCAACACGTTTTCACCGCTTCCAACGAGCCTGGCTTCGTTTAAGGATCGCGACTATTACCCAAGTGGCACTCACCCGGGCAAACCGACTTTCTTAAGCGCGCCGTTGCATGTGTTACGTGAACGGTGCACAAGTTTGGGCTGGGAGCTTGCTGAGGGTGTGATCGCGGCCGCTCAGCCTAGTGGCACGACTACGCGCCAAGCCTACGAAACATTGCGAGACGAACTTCTCGCCGACCTGACCAAGGCAATGCCCGTCGACATGGTGGTGCTGGGTATGCATGGTGCGATGGTCGCTGACGGTTACGACGACTGTGAAGGGGATGTGCTGGCACGCGTGCGAGCGATTGTCGGGCCCCACGTCGTGGTTGGGGCTGAGCTCGATTTGCATGCGCATTTAAGTTCGCAAATGGTGCAGCAAGCCGATGTATTGGTGCTGTACAAAGAATACCCTCACACAGACATTATGGCGCGTGCGAAAGAACTGGTCGACCTCTGTATGTCGACCCATGAGAAGAAAATTAAACCGATCGCGGCACTGGTTGATTGCAACATGATCGTTCCGATTCATACCACGCGCGAACCCGGCGCAAGCGTCGTCAAGCGTTTGCAATCCTTTGAGGGCAAAGACGGTATTTTGTCTGTGTCTGTGGCGCACGGGTTTGCCACGGGCGATGTCCCTGAAATGGGTACTAAAGTCCTCGTCTACGCAAACAACAATCCTGCAGCCGCACAGGCGTTGGCGCGCCAATTAGCTGACGAGTTGATTGCGATGCGTGATTCGTTGCTTGTGCCATATCGCACGATTGATCAAGCCTTGGATGAGGCCCTCGAAGCCGCTGACGGCCCCGTCGTGCTGGCAGATCGCGCCGACAATCCTGGCAGCGGGGCAGTGGGTGACGCAACCTTTATGTTGCGACGCATGCTTGAGCGCAAGATTCAACACTCGGCAGTGGGGCCTTTTTGGGATCCCATTGCGGCGCGCATTGCATTTGATGCTGGTGTGGGTGCGACGCTTCAGCTGCGAATCGGGGGCAAAATTGGGCCCTTGTCTGGTGATCCGGTCGATGTTCAGTGTACGGTCAAAGCGCTTAAACGCGAGATGTCCATGACAAGTCTTTCAGGCGGGCAAACACCCTTGGGTGATTGTGCGCTTGTCGATGCGCAGGGGATAGACATCGTACTGACTTCAAACCGTAATCAAGCGATGAACATCGACTTGTTCATACAGCTCGGTTGTGATGTAACCAAAAAGAAGATCATCGTGGTGAAATCCGCCCAGCACTTTTATGCATCTTTTTCTACGATTGCTAAAAAAGTGATTTATGTGGGTGGAAAAGGTGTAGCCACGCCCGACTGGAAAACGCTGACCTATACAAAAATCCGACGGCCCAAGTGGCCGCTTGATACCTAGAGTGTTGGCGAAAGAGGTTTGGGCAGTTCAATGCGCACTTTTAAGCCAGGGTGCGCGTCTTCAATGAACAGCTCGCCATCGTGCAATTGTGTGAACGCCGAGACAATTGAAAGCCCTAAACCGCTTCCGGGGCGGTTAGAACTTAAGCGATAAAAGCGTTGCAACACCTTGGTGCGTTCGTGAACTGCGATGCCTGGGCCATTATCTTGCACAACGATTGAAACGGCCTGGGCTGTTTCTCTGACTCGGATGCGGACCTCTGCCGGAGAGCCTGCATATTTAAGTGCGTTGTCGATCAGGTTTGCTAAGATTCCAGCTAACAAATCTTTGTCACCGGGCAACGTGGGTTCGCCTTCAATATCCACGATCAACGAGATGTCTAAGGCTTCGGCCGCAGCATCATAAAGCTCAAGCAAATCGGTCACTACGGTGCGCAGCGAAACGGGCTCGAAAGGTTGCCGTCGCGCGCCGGACTCAGCTTCAGCGATTTGAAGCAACTTCTCTAAAACAACGATCAAATCGTCGATCGCACCAATGGCAAAGTGCCCGGCGTTTTCAAGTTTTCGTTGGTCGGGGACCCCTCGTAAAGCTTCTTCGAGGTGCCCTCGAATCAAGCCAAGAGGTGTACGTAAATTGTGCGCAATGGTATTTGATACGTGTCGTACGCCTTCCATTAAGTGTTGAATACGATCAAGCATCCGGTTGATATCGGCACTTAAACGGTCAAATTCGTCGGGCGTCCCTGAGAGCACAATGCGACGTCCGAGATTGCCGGCCTCGATCTCTTGCGTGGTTTGCCTGATTGCCCAGATTCGTTGTTCAAGTTGCTTGCGAAATACAAGCGTTGCAAGAATCGCGAGCAGAATCGCGGTGAGTCCGCCGATCACCACCGCGCGGGCAATTAAGCTGCCAATTTCGCTTAAATCCTGCATATCGCGGCCCACCACTAAGAGCGCGCCATCTTTCATTTTATGTAAACGTATCCGGCTTGGTACGGATCGATTGCCACGCTGAATGATGTGATCGATGGTTTGATCCAGTGGCGTTGAGCGTTCGTTCCAACCTGGGATATTACCTGCGAGCTTTTGGCCGAGTGCGTTGGTCAACAATAAGATTTCAACGTCTGAGTCTACGCCATCGCTTAGCGTGGATTCGATTCGCTGGGCAACGATAAACAAACCATTGCTTTCTGCATCTTCGCTGAGTTTCTCGGTAATCGACAGTATTTTTCCGTCGATATTTCGGGCTAATAAACCAAGTGACACAAAGTAAAAAACTGAAGAGAGGACAAGCACCGAGGCCACGACCAAGCCACCGCAGAGTAGGGCGAGACGAAAGGCGACCGAATGCCAGAGCCTATCCATCTAAACCGAACCGATAGCCAACGCCGCGTACGGTATGCACGAGTGGCGTGTTGTGGCCTTTGTCAATTTTGTTTCGTAGGCGACTGATTTGAACATCGATCACATTCGTGCCAGGATCAAAGTGAAAATCCCAAACAGATTCAAGCAACATACTGCGTGTGACCACTTGCCCTTGATTACGCACCAGGTATTCAAGCAGCTTGAATTCGCGCGGTTGAAGCGTAATGGGTTGGCCGGCCCGTTCGGCTTTACGCGTTAATAAATCGAGTGTCAAATCTGCCAGTTTGAGCTGACGGTTATCGAGCGCCGGGTTTGCCGAAGGTGTCGCGCGGCGAATAAGCGCCTCAAGCCGTGCCAAGAGTTCGGGGAAGGCGAAGGGCTTAGTGAGGTAATCATCCCCCCCTTCACGCAAGCCACGTACGCGATCGTCTAAACTCGCAAGCGCACTCAAGACAAGAACGGGAGTTTGCAGCGCAGCTTGACGCACCGCTTTGATGATTTCGAGGCCGTCTTGTTCGTTAGGGAGCATGCGGTCAACGATCATGACGTCCCACGGTTCAGTGAGTGCAAGTTGTTGCGCCACTTCAGCTTGATCGGCGTGCGTGACTGCATAGCCCGCCTCTTCGAGGCCTTTGCGTAGATAACGAGCCATATCTTGCTCGTCTTCAATGAGCAAGAGGCGGGCGGATGGCGAGTTCGGTAGCATTGGTGAAATATTAACCTGTTGTACTACGGGACTTCTCAAAAGATCGGTAGCACTGGTGCTTTAAAAAAAATGGGTGTGAGTTTTTGCAGACGCAAAGCTTTTGTTATATGATAATGATTCTCATTACTAAATAAGTATTTTTGTTATGTTTTTCAACCATACGCTTCAACTAAACAGGCTTATTACTGCCGCACTCGTTGCGGTGACCTGTTTATGCGCGTCTGGGTGGGCTGTCGCTGATGAAACAGAGTTCGAGCACTTCACCGCAAACGCGCAAGCAACATGGGTTTGGCAAAAACATCCTAGCTTTTATTCGCCTTACTCTGGCGTCAGTAGCCTGAACGGCAACCGTGAAATTGGTTATACGCTGTCTGGAACAGCGTTTTTAGGGGCTCGTCCCTGGAAAGGCACAGAGTTCTTTCTTGACCCTGAAGTCGCTCAAGGTAACCCGTTTTCTGGGCTAAGAGGCTTTGGAGGCATCACCAATGGCGAAGCGCAAAAAGCAGGCACTAGCGAGCCTGTTACGTATCTAGCGCGCGCCTTCGTGCGTCAGACTATTGGCTTTGGTGGCGGCACCGTTCAGCGTGAGGCAGGCTTTAATCAATTTGCCGAGTCAGTGGATAAGCGTCGCTTGGTGTTTACAGGTGGCGTGTACGCCATTACCGACATTTTTGATCAAAACGCCTTTGCCCACGACCCCCGGACCCAATTTATGAATTGGGCAATGATGGATTACGCGGCCTGGGACACCCCAGCCGATGCGCGTGGCTATACCCGCGGGGTTGCGCTTGAGTATTACCACGACGACTGGGCGTTTCGAGTGGGTCGAAATCTCTTGCCCGTTGAGTCAAATGGGTTGCAACTGAATGGCAATTTTTCAAACTCGTATAGCGACAACGCTGAAATTGAGCATGGACACGAGATTTTTGGACAAGCAGGTCGCATCCGTGTTTTAGGCTTTCGTAATGTGGCTAAGTTTGGAAACTTCAACGACGCCATGAGCTACGCGCGCCAGTTTGGTGGTACGCCCGATGTCGCTAACGTGCGCAAAGAGCAATCCAAATATGGCTTTGGTGTCAGCCTTGAACAAAATGTAACCGACAGTGTGGGCGTCTTTGCACGTTACAGCTGGAACAACGGCGTGACTGAGGGCTATTCGTTTACTGATGTAAACGATTCAGCGCTGATGGGGGTTTCGATAAAAGGTAACGCATGGGCGCGGCCTGAGGACGTGTTAGGTTTGGCGTACGCATCAAACGGTATCTCGGGCGCAAATCGCGAGTATTTGTCAGCCGGAGGCAATAACTTTTTTTGTGGCGACGGCAAACTGAGCTATCAGCGCGAAGGCATTTTTGAAATCTACTACAGCGCAAAAATACACAAATCACTTTGGGCGACGGCCGATTACCAACGCATTCAAAACCCGTGTTTCAACTCAGATCGCGGTCCGGTAAATGTTTACTCGGTACGCGTGCATATCGAGTTTTAGTGCATATCGAGTTGTAGTGCATAACTAGTTGTAGTGCATGTCGAGTTGTAGTGCATGTCGAGTTTTAATCACATGATCGTCTCAAACAAAAGAGGATCCTTTGCAGGATCCTCTTTTACTTACTCATGTACAGACGCTTAAACCGGAGTAAACGTTGGCACAGGTGGGCCGTCGCCTTCAGTTGGTTTGAACACAAGCTTTACTTTTTGGCCAATCTTTAAGGCAGCCAAATCACAATCGACGATTTGGGTCATCATTGTGACGCCTTCTTCGAGTGTGACGTAAGCGATGCAATAGGGGTTTGGATTGCCCCGTTGCATGACGCTTAACGAGTAAATCACACCCTTGCCTGAGCCTTCTTTCCACTCGGTTTCGCCGAAGCAGAAGGGGCACAGTGCACGTGGATACCAGTGTGGTTTTTTGCATGAGGTGCAAAATTTAACCAAAAATTTACCGGTACGGGCTGCGTCCCAAAAGGGTTCGTTGCCGGGTTCTTTTGCGGGTGCGGGAAGTGGGTTGGGTTGATACATCATAGTCATGATTATGCACGCTCCAGAATCAGGGTTGCACTGCCGTGACGCGCGCCAAGCAGGCCGCCTGTACCGTGTGCCAAAGCAAGATCGCAGTTTTTAACTTGAACAGCAGGGTGGGCTTCGCCGCGCAGTTGTCGCACAGCTTCGATCACTTTCGTGATGCCGCCACGGTTAGCAGGGTGGTTGTTACATAAGCCACCGCCATCGGTGTTGAAAGGCAGTTTGCCCACACCCGAAATCAAATTGCCGTCCGACACAAATTTACCGCCTTCGCCCTTTTTGCAAAAGCCGAGGTCTTCAAGCTGCATCAAGACGGTGATGGTGAAGCTGTCATAAATCGACGCGTACTTAATGTCTTGAGGCGTAATACCGGCTTCTTCAAAGGCCAACGCCCCTGAAAGGCGCGCGCCCGAGTAGGTCAAATCAACATGACCGCCCAATTGGCCCTTAACCGACTCACCAGCACCGCGTACTTTGACCAACGGGCGCTTGAGTGTCTTGGCAATATCAGGGTGTGCCACGATCAGAGCGCCACCACCATCGCTGACGACGCAGCAATCAAGGCGATGCAAGGGCGTTGAAACGAGTGGCGAATTGACCACGTCTTCAACCGTGACCACATCGCGCAACATGGCGTGTGGATTGTGTTGGGCGTGGTGCGAGGCGGCTACTTTAATCCAGGCCAGCTGCTCTGAGGTTGTGCCGTATTCGTACATGTGGCGTGCAGCGACCATCGCATAGCTGTTGACAGTCACTGGGCCAAAAGGCGCCTCAAACGGAACGTCAGGGATGTCAGCACCCCAACTACGTGGCTGCATGCCAGACGAGCCTGCCGAGCGTGGGCGGCCAGCCAGAGTGATCAAGGCAATCTTGCACTTGCCGGCAGCAATTGCTTGGGCAGCGTGCGACACGTGAATCAGGTACGAACAACCACCTGTTTCAGTTGAGTCAACATGGCGCAGGTTTGTCAGCCCCATGTAGTCAGCCATGTTGAGCATGCCTAAGCCAGGGGCATCGCCTGCACAAAAGTAACCGTCGATGTCGCTGAGTGACAGGCCGGCATCCGCCAGTGCGCCTTTTGCAGACTCGGCATGGATTTGAGCAACCGACTTATCGGGTGCTTTGCGAGTAGGGTGCTCATAGGCACCAACGATATAAGCTTTGTCTCGTATGGTCATGGGTCGTTGTATTTATCAAGAGTCAAAAAAATAGGGCTGAGTGAGGCACTCACCAAATAGCTTTTTACCATTGATGCGAGCTTGCGTGTAGCGCGCGGGGGCTGTCGCCTTAACTTTTTGCGCTTGAGCGCCTCAAGGCAGAGATCCCCAGCAGCAACCAACCTAGCATAAGGGCCACTCCGCCGGTCGGAGCAACCGCTGTGGCGCCCGAGATCGAAAATAGATATTTGAGTTCGATCGAGCCACAAAATAACACGATGCCACTGAGTAACAGACTGCGCGCGAGTAGGGCGGGTGTGCCCGACAAACCTGTCGCATACAGCAACACAGCAGCGTGAATCAATTGATAGGTTGCGGCACGCTCAAGTGCTTGTGCCGCATTTGGGTCAGCCACGGCGTGTGCAGCCACTGCCCCAAGCGCAACAGCCGAGAGGCCGAGAAGTGCTGCCACGACGCTCCAAAAGGAGTGGGCAACGGTGCGAGGGTCAATGGTTTGAACGGTTTGCTTGGTCATTGAGTGCGCTTGCCTTAGTCGGGTGATTGTTCGCTAATAAGGTGAGTCTAGCAGGGCAAAAAAGTGAGTCTGGCAGGGCAGCGCGTGCATTAACGCTAAAATGGTCGCCTCGGTGACGTTCTCTTGAGGTAGCGATGTTGAACAATCTTAAATGGCTGACGGTGGCGATTCCGCTATTGAGCGCAGGCTGTATTGGAATCAATGCAGGCAGTTCACCTAAAGAAACCTTTATATTGCCTCGTGGGTACCAAGACGCCTACAAAATCGCCACTCTGCAGGCGCAGCAATGCTGGGGGAATGACGGCGAGTTTCCGATCAAAGGGCAGCTTGATATGGCGACGCGCACAGCTTTAGTTGCTGTGACTGGAGGATTAGGCGGCAGTCGCTATGGTCAGGTCGACATTCGTGCACTAGATGACCAAAACTCTGAAATTACGACAACCGTCGCGGGCATCAACATTTGGGATGCAGCGGCGCTTTCTGCAATGCAAGCGGCTTTGCAATTCGGTGTCTCAACTTGCACAAACTATATGCCAAGTCCTCGACCGACAACAAAAAAATAATTGATTTTTTTAACCATCACTAACTATATAAAGCTGACTGTGTCTGACATGTTTGAACCCTCTACTTACTTTGGCCTTGAGATCCCGTACCTGAAGTTTTTGGGCGTCGAGCCCGTGTTGTGCGAAGACGACCGTGCGGTGACACGTTTAAAAATTCGCGAAGACTTGCTCAATAGTCGTAGGGCCATTCATGGCGGTGCGCTGATGAGCTTGCTGGATTTCACGCTGAGTGCTGCAGGACGCTCGGTGGACCCGTTAGGATTGGGTATGGCAACAATCGATATCACGATGAGTTGCTTTGAGCCTGCTGTCACTGACCTCACGATTCAGGCGCGTTGCTTACGTCGCGGTTCGTCGATTGCTTTTTGTGAAGGTGAGGTGTTAGATACCGAGGGCAAATTAATCGCTAAAGCCTCGGCATCGTTCAAGGTGCTGAGAGCAAAACCCCAAGCGAAGGCTGCATGAAAAGCAACCGAACCTGAACTGAGTATCGCTTGACACGCTCAAGCGATGCGCAAGATTTTCGTCGAAATACCCTTGCAAGACGATGTAGCCACAAATTTTTTACCCGAGTTTTGCTTTTACCAAAGCAGACAGCGCTGACATGTCGGCACGCCCGGCAAGTGCCGGCTTCAAAATTGCCATGACCTTGCCCATGGCAGGATTGCCTGTGATACCTTGCGCTTGTACCTGAGCCAGGGCGGCATCAATGGCAGCATTGACCTCAGCCTCAGTAGCTGCTTGTGGCAAAAACTCTTTAAGTACCGCCATCTCAGCAGTTTCTTGCGCAGCAGTTTCGGTTCGCCCGGCTTGCTCATAGGCTGCGATTGACTCGCGGCGTTGCTTGATTTGTTTTTCAATGATTGCGGTGACGTCTGCATCGGTCACGTCTTTACGCTCGTCGATTTCTTTTTGTTTGATAGCAGCCTGCAAAAAACGCAGCGTGCCTAAACGTTCGCTCGCTTTTGCGCGCATGGCGTCTTTGACTGATTCGGCGATTCGAAGTTTGAGGTCTGACATAATGGGCTCGGTCGTTAAGTATGAATAATCGTTAGTATAAAGCCTCGGTGCTTTCTGAAGACTTCGCCTTGCCTTGGTTTTCTGTCGATTTGATATCAGCGGTTTTTGACCGATGATCTGGCCCGCTAGTACGCTTAGCGTTTTGGTGGGCGAGTTTCAAGAGATTTGCTCGCCACCAATCGTTGCCAACAGATGTGAGTGATCTTCTAAACGTCCCACTAGCAAGTGTTGCGTGCCTTGCAAGTTTTGCCAGGTTCCGATAGCGGCCAACAAGTGTGCCTGCAGTAGTTCACGACGCTGGCGTACCGCCAATTCAGCTCGCACGATCAGATTGACCGAACCCGTTTCGTCTTCGAGCGTAATAAAAATCACCCCCTTGGCGGTTTGTGGGCGTTGGCGCATGGTGACCAGGCCACAGGCGCGCGCCAGGCGCCCCTGCGGAAACTGTGCCAGAGTGGTCGCCGGTGCAAAGCGGAGTCGGGTGAGGGTTTGACGCAATAGGGCTAATGGATGGCGCCCAAGCGTAAAGCCCAGGCGTTGATAATCCATGACAAGATCATCTGCCTCGGTAGGGGGTAAGAGCGTTGGCTGTTCTACTTCGATTGGCTCGGCCCCTCGTAACAGCCCTTTGGTGGCTACACTGGCAGCAGCATTCCAGGCAGCCTGGCGGCGATGTCCACTTAAGGCGTGGCAGGCACCGGCCATGGCAAGCTGTTGCAAAACAGCTTGATTGAGTTCAGCACGTCGACCAAGATCTTGTGTATCAAGAAACGGCCCTGCTTGGCGCGCTTGTAGTAGCGCTTGCGCAGCAGCGATAGGTAAACCCAAGATTTGGTTTAAGCCTAAGCGCACCGCTGGTCGTGCACAGTTTGAGCGTTGGGTGTCAGACATGTTTTCAAGCGTGCATTCCCATTGACTTACTTGAACATCGATTGGCAAAAACTGCACACCGTGGCGCCGTGCATCTTGTATTAACTGCGAGGGCGCATAAAAGCCCATGGGTTGAGAGTTTAGAAGCGAAACTAAAAACGCTTCGGGTTCGTGACACTTCAGCCATGCACTGACGTAAGCCAGTAAGGCAAAACTTGCAGCATGACTTTCAGGAAATCCATACTCACCGAAGCCTTCGATTTGTTTAAAGATCGTCTCAGCAAATTCTGGGGTGTAGCCATTATTCAGTAAGCC